>NZ_JBJBSI010000010.1:0-94622 GCF_044841725.1 Arcobacter sp. YIC-80
AAATAATACAAAAAAAGAAATAATATATTTTGATAAAGAATCTAATCTAAGCTTAGAAGAGAAAGAAATCCTAGATAGTTCTAAAGCTAAGCATTCTTCAAAAGTATTTGAGTATCTTCTTGATGTTAAAAATGGCAAAAAAAATATAAAAAAAGAAGATAGAGAAGAGTTTGTAAGAGAAGAAATCTTAGTAGATAAAGATGAAGATAGCAGTTACACAAATGGTGAAACAAATATAAGTAGGTTATATAATATTTACAATGGCAATGATATAAAAAGAAATAAAAAAGCTTTAGTTCCTACTAGATTTAAACTTTATGAAAGTGGAGCTGGAACAAGTAATCCTTTTATAAATGAAGATTATGGAAAAGATGGAATTTTTGGTTTAGGACTTGATTTTGGTTATACAGGTGTTAAAGCTCATATCATCTATAGTTGTTTAAAAATAGCAGAACAATTAAGAGCTTCTGATATAAATCATATTGATGAGTTAGTTTTAGATGTTTTTGGATTTAGTAGAGGTGCTTCTGCTGCTAGGCATTTTGTAAATAGTATATTAAAAGATTGTGAATTAGTAGAAAATGGAAATAAGAAATATAGTGTTAAAACAAAAAAAGATAAAAATATCTTTTCTTCTTTTTTCAAAGATGGTTATGTAATATATAATGGAAATAAAATATTTAATCCCTTTAATACTAAAAATAAAACTTATAACCAGGGAAGAGATATAATTGCTAATCCATACTATGGACAAAAAGAGATTAAAATAGACTCTTTATCTTTTAGGTTTATAGGTATCTATGATACTGTAACTCATCATGGTGTCATACAATCAAATGATTTTAAAGATTTAAATATTGATTTTTTTGAGAATAAAGAAAAAATAGGACAAGTAGTTCATCTTATGGCTGATGATGAGTATAGATATAACTTTGATACTTCTTCTATTTTTACAGATATAAATAAAGAGTTTTATAAAACTAAAGAAGAAAGCCCAAGTAAAGGAAAGAAGTTTGAAGAGTATTATATTCCTGGAGCTCATGCAGATGTTGGTGGTGGATATAATATAGAAGATGAATTAATTCTTTTAACACAAAGAAGAGTTAGTGGTTTTGATATTTCATTTATAAAAGCTAAACTTGAGGCTTGGAATAGAAAATATAATTGGTTAGAGAAAACAACTATTAATCAAGTAAATTCAAAAAAAGATATTTTAAATAATGAAGATGGATTTTATTATTATATAAAACAAGAATATAGAACAAACTATAGTGTTAATACTTTATTTGTTTATATGTATAAGAAACAAGTTTCAAATAAATATGAACACATAGCTTTAAGACTTATGCATGATAGAGCTTTATATAAAGATATTTCTAGATCATTAGACAATGAGAATTTAAAAGATGATTTTGAAAGGGTTCCTTTAGGAAGATTAGATAATTATTGTTTTTATAGGGATGATACATTAGATAAGGTTTATGATATTTTAAAAGAAAGAAAAGAGTTAAGAACTGAAAACCAAGATTTATATAGAAAGTTAAAACATACTTATCTACATCATTCCTCTAAATTAAGTTTTGTAAATAAGCCTTCTTATGAAGATAAGGAAACTAATGATTTTTATGGGAAAAGGGTTATTTATTCTGCTAGTGGTGTTAAGTTTACTAGGGGTTGAGTTTTATAGGCTCTAGCAATCTCCTAGTTTGATATTTAATCAAAGGGAGATTGACAATAAATATAAAAACTACAATAGATGTTTGAAATGCTGTTTTTTAGTATTTAAGTAGTTTTCATTATACTTATTTACTTTTGTTATAGCAGGTATTCTTTGTACTATTTCTACGCCTATTGAGTTTATATAATCAATTTTTTTAGGATTATTTGTTATGAGTTTAATACTCTCTACACCTAAATCTTCAAAAATATATTTTACTACACTATAATCTCTTTCATCCTCAGCAAAACCCAATTCAAGATTTGCTTCAACTGTATTTCTACCCATGTCTTGTAAAGCATACGCATTTATTTTATTTAACAGACCTATATTACGACCTTCTTGCCTATGGTAAATTACCAAACCACCCTCTTTTGAAATAAAATTTAATGCTAAATCTAATTGGTTTTGGCAATCACATTTTAAACTTCCAAGTGCATCCCCTGTTAAACATTCACTATGAACTCTAACATAAGGACTTTTAAGTTCAGTAAAATTCTCACTCATTATTGCTAAATGCTCTTGATTATCTTGTTTATATGCTTTAATTAAAAACTTACCATGTTTTGATGGAAGCTTTGCTATATTTGATTTTGTAATTTTCATAATTTATTCTTATTTTTAATATATGCAACTAAGTCGCAATAGCATTATAATAAAAAAATCTTAAATAGGAGTAAAAGAGTCTTATATATTAAAATAAAAGAGAGATGAACTCTCTTTTATTTAATCATTTCTTGAAGTTGTTTCTAATAAGTGATATCCAAATTGAGTTTTTACAGGTCCGTGAACTACATTAATTTCATCATTAAAAACTACTTTATCAAATTCTGGAACCATTTGTCCCTGGAAAAATGTACCTAAATCTCCACCTTTTGCACCTGATGGACAAGTTGAATACTCTTTTGCTATATCTTCAAACTTTTCACCATCAGCAATTCTTTGCTTTAATTCATTACATAATTCTTCTGATTCTACTAATAAGTGTCTTGCACTAGCTGATTTCATTTTAATTCCTTATATTTTTTAAAAGCAAAAGTTTAACATAAATCAATTAAAAAACTCTATTGAATTTTTTCCTTGTTTTTTAGCCACATACATAGCTGTATCAGCTTGCTTTATAATATCTTGTGCATTTACAGAAGAGTCTTTAAAAAGAGTAATTCCTATACTTGGAGTTGATATATTTTTATGTCCATCTATATGACTTATACTATTCAAAGAATCTTTAATTTTATTTGCTAAAGAACTTAAATTTTCTTTTGCTTCTTGCGTTCTTGAACCAATACAATCAACTAGAACTATAAACTCATCTCCACCAATTCTAGCAATTGTATCTTCTTGTCTAATACAAGCTTTTAATTTTTGAGCTACCATAATAAGAAGTTTATCTCCTATATCATGTCCTAAAGTATCATTTATTTGTTTAAAATTATCAAGGTCTATAAAAATTAAACCTCCAATTATTTGATGCCTGATTGTTTTAGTAATAGCATGTTCAATTCTGTCTAAAAGTAAAAGTCTATTAGGTAAACCTGTTAGATTATCATGTGTAGCTTGATATTCTAAAACTTTTTGTTTATCAATTTGCTCACTAATATCTATATATTGTCCTAAATAATGAGTAACGATTCCATTATCATCTTTTATTGCAGTAATAGTAGATCTTAAAGGAATTTTTTGTTTATCTTTTTTAGTATTATAAATCTCACCACTCCAAGAGCCTTCTTTATTTAATGTAAACCATAGTTTTGCATAAAACTCTTTATCTTGATGTTTTGATTTAAACATACTTGGACGTCTTCCTATTACATCTTTTTTACTATACCCCATAACCTTACAAAAAGCATTATTTGCATTAATAATAAAAGAATCTTTATCTGTAATAATCATAGGTTCATTTGATTCAAAAGCATAAGATGCAAGTCTTAATTCATCTTCTTGAAGTTTTCTTGTTTTTTCATAAGCTATTTTTTCCAAAGCATGACTCATATCATTTATCATTTTCCCAAATAATATTTCAATATCTTCATCAAAAAAATATTTTTCATTTGAATATAAAACCAAAACAGAATCAATATTACCAAATTTTTTAATAGGAAAAGAAGCAGCTGATTTTATATTGTAAGTAAAAGCAACATCATTAAGTAAGGATATATTTTCTTCTTCATAATTATGAATAATAATATTTGTATCTAATTTTAAAACTTTAGATACTAAGTTATCTTTATTAGTTTCTTTTCTAAATTTTTTATTTAAAATATACTTCAATTCATCATCTTGAGAAATTATCTTAAAGTCATTTTCTAAAACTTTATATATAAACGCAAATGACATATTTTTATTGTCATATATCAATTTACATATTTGAGAAAACAACTCTTTTTCATTATCAATTTTTATAAGAAATTTATTTGTTGTATTCAAAAGTTTATAAACTTCTTGTTGTTTTTTAATTTTATTAAAACTCAACTGTTCACTTGAAACGATATTTCTTAAGACAAAAAATAGACTAATTAAAGTTAAAAAGGATACAAACAAAAAAGTTAAACTAAGTATTTGTGATAAATATGCTTCTTTTTGCAGTTCTTTTGAGTACTTTAAAGTTTGTGATATAACATATTTATATACTTTATTTAAATCTTCATTCTTATGATTAGATATTTCCCACCAAGTCTGCAAACTTATATTTTGGGGTATTATACCTTTTACTAATTGACTACTAATTTCTGTTATTCTTCTAACATCTTCATTATTAAAGGCTTCTTTAAATTTTTCTTTTTCATTAGTTTGTGCCTTAGATAAAAACTGTTTTTTATTCTCTTTTTCTAATACTATATTTTTTTGAAGTTCATTTAAAGTTTTTTGATCAATTAAGTTATTTGACAAACTCATTGATATTATACCTCTTTGAATTGACATATTTTCTTTTAACCTAAGCAAGTTAACTAAATATGAAAATCTATTATTAAAAGCTGTTGCTGATTCAACTGGTTTGATTAGATTTAGGCTGTTTACTAAACTATTTATTATAGATGTATACTCATTAAAAACTATTGGTATGTCTTTTTTATTAGAAATAAGTGCTTTTTCTCGTAAAGCTTCTAACTTATAAAATTCTAACTTAATTAAATTAGTACTTTCTATAAGTTTTTCATCTAATTTTAGTGTTAAAAGTTTATTTAAATATTTTTCATAGTTTGATGTAGTAGTTATCTTTTGTTTAATGAATTTTTCTTTATACTCTTTTGAATTCATATAAATAGAACTTACGCTTCTTTCAAGTTGTAAAGAGTGAATTAGTTTTTGAGTCACAACAGTATATTCAATATTTTTTTGTACATTTTTTACTTCATTTAATGTTTTAATTTTATCATAAACTAAAACTGAACTAAAATATAGCATACCAAGTGCAGGAAGAGTAAATACTAAAATAATTTTTAAAAACAATGAATTTTTAAGTAAAAAATAGTTTAAAATCTTATTTATCATATTTATCCATTTTGTGTATTAAATTATTATATTTAAAAAAATCTAAAAGAGAAGAGTTAAATAATATATAATTCTTCTTAAAAAAACTTAGTTACTTTTTGAAATATTATTTTTCAAAAACTCTAAAATATTTACCTTTAATTCTTTTATTACTTAATCCATCATGGGCTTTTTTTATATCTTCTTTTTTAACAGCCACGTAAGAACAAAAATCATAAGAAGTGATTTTACCTACACTTGCTTTATCTAAACCTATTCCAGCCGTTAAAGCCCCTAATATATCCCCTGCTCTTAGTTTTTGTTTTTTCCCACCATTAATAAATAATGTTCTATAATCACTATCAATTTTAAAAGAAGGATTATCTTTAATATTACTTACTGAATCAAAAGTAATATCAGAAAAAAACTCTTTTATATCCTCAATTTTTTCTAATTCATCTTCATTATATAAAGAAACTGCAATACCACCTTTACCAGCTCTTGCTGTTCTACCAATTCTATGAGTATGAACTTTTTCATCTCTTGCTAAGTCATAATTTATAACTAAATCAATATCATCAATATGTAGGCCTCTTGAAGCAACATCAGTGGCAATTAATACAGGATAAGACTTATTTGAAAATAATGTAATAACTTCATCTCTTTGCTTTTGTTCTAAATCTGAATGAAGAGTTAAAACATCTAATCCAAGTTCATACAAGTCATCTGCTAACTCTTCACACTTAATTTTCATATTACAAAATATAAGCACTGATTTTGCTTCATAAAAACTAATCAAAGAAGGGATTAAAGAAGTTTTTGAAGCTTCATTTGCTTCATAAAAATATTGCTTAATATTTGCTTTTTCTTCATTTTCAACTTCTACATTTATTGGATTTTGAAGAACAAAAGAAGCAAGACTCTCTATATTTTCTTCATAAGTTGCGGAGAAAAGCATTGATTGTTTTTCTTTTGGTAACTCATCAATAATAAGCTTAATATCATCAAAAAATCCCATATCAAGCATTTTATCTGCTTCATCTAAAACAAAAGTATTTAATGCTTCAAAATTAATATTATCTTCTTTTATATGTTGTAAAACTCTTCCTGGTGTTCCAACTATTATATGTGCACCATGAAAAAGAGAAGAAACCTGAGGCTTAAAAGGAACTCCACCTGTTAGAGTTAAAACCTTTACATTATGAATATGTCTTGAAAGTTTTCTTACTTCTTGTGCTATTTGATTAGCTAGTTCTCTAGTTGGAGCTAAAACTAAAGCTTGTATTCTAAACTTTTTAACATCTAACTTATTTACAATTGGTATACCAAAAGAAACAGTTTTTCCAGAACCTGTCTTTGCCTTTGCAATAATATCTTTATTGTCTAAAGTATGAGGTAAAGATAATTCTTGTATCTTTGTCATTTTTTTATACTCTAATGAGTCTAAGTTTTGTACAAACTCTTCTTTTAAATTTAATTTATCAAATGTAGAAATTTTATAGCCTTTTATATTTTTCTAAAATAGTAAGAAACTGTAAGAAGTATTACTGCTACAATTCCTAAACCAACATACTTAAATTCATCTGCTGAACTTAAAATAACTTCTCCTGCTGTATAAGAAGCATATCCAACAACAATTGCCCAAAGTGCTGTAGCAAAAATATTCAGTATTGAAAATTTAACTCCTGAATATTTTGTAAGTCCCATAGCAAGAGGAATTAATGTTTTTATACCATATACATATTTTTGGAAAAAAACTACAAAAGAGCCATATTTTCTCATAAGTAAATGAGCCATTGCTATTTTTCTTCCATATTTTTTCATCATATCTTTTGCATAAGATTTATTCTTTCTAGCTAAAAAGAAAAGAAACTGATCTCCCAAAAAGTTAGAAACTCCTGCTACTAAAATACAAATATAAAGGTTTAAATCCCCTGCATAAGATAAAATCCCTGCAAACACTAAACCAACAAAACCCCCACCAAAAGAGTAAGCAAAAAGGGCTATATATCCCCAATCTCTAATCAAATCTTCCATATTATTCCTCTATGCCAAAAAACTCACAAGCTTCTTGAGCATCTTCATCATCTAAATCAACAACATTTGTTTCTATATTATATTTTGCTGTTTTTATTATAAATTGTTTAACTTCTTCTCTAACATTAGAAATATCAGACACAATAGCAAAACCACTAAATTGAATTTCATTATCATAGCATAATAAAATACCATCACAGTTTTCTTCTATAAAATCACTTATTTGTCTATAATTAATCTCTAAAGCACTTGCATGCCATCCATAATCTTCAAGTATAGAGTCTTCAAATATTTCTACACCATCACTTTGGTGATCAAAATAAAGCATAAATTCTCTATTAAAATCTATAATTTCTTGCCAGTTATTTAAAGGTTTAATTCTACAAGTTGTACCTGTAATTATAGGTTTATATTTTTCAAATAAAGTTGTAGCTAATTGTTTTAAATCTTTTAATTGTTTAAACTTACTTAAATCAGATATTTTTAATACAATTGGATTGTTATTACTTTGAGTTAATAACTCTCCTTTATAATCTATCATTAATATATTATTTACATTTATAAATTCACTAAGTTGTATTAAATCTATATCTATATATAAATCTTTTATATTTATTTTTTTCATTTTTATATCCTAGATAATATAGTTGATGGATTCTATCAAAAATAGGATTAAACAAAAGTTTTTACAAGGTTTCTAAATGAAAGCTGTAAAATTTATAATTTTTTAAGACTTTTTTTACAATTCTTAAAGCTAAATTATATATAATGATTAGGATTTCTTTAAAATAAGGCAAATTTTGTTTTTAAATGGTTATATATACAAACATCTTCATAGAAAAGATGTAAAAACTCAATTTTTAATTGATATTCTTTATATGAAAGATATTAATGCAATTTATGGTTTTCGAAATGGTGATTATATTATAAGCCAATTAAAAATATTACTAAAAAGAAAAATAACTAAATTAATTAGAAAAACACTAAAAAGAAATATATATATTTATCTTACAAATCTTCATGCAGATGTATTTTCCATAACATTATATGACAATTTAAACCAAGAAGAAATCTCAATTATTAGAAAACTTATATTTAAAAAAGTAATAAATCATAATTTCTTGTTAAAAAATAATACTACAGCCATTAACATAGATATTACAATTGGTTGTTCAAAATCAAATGATGCTTACCTAAGAGTCTATACGGAAAAAGCACTATATAATGCAAAAATAAATAATATACATTTTACTTATTACGATGCTAAACTATATGAAAGTGAATATAAGACTGAAAATATTATTGAACTTTTAACTTATAATATTGAAAATAAATTAGTAGAACCATATTTACAAGCAATTGTAGATTCAGATACAGAAGAAGTTATAAAATATGAAGCTCTTATGAGAATTTTTGATAAAGAAGGAAATATTTTATCTCCATTTGTATTTATTCAAAAAGCGAAAAAAGCAAGACTTTATCATAAACTTATGGAGCTACTTATAGATAAGGTAATAAACTATATAACAAAGTATAAAATACATATTAGTGTAAACCTTGATTATACTGATATTTTAAATCCTTACGTTCAAAAAGCTCTTGTTGGAAAAATAAATAAAAATCATATTGGAGAATATCTTACCATTGAAATATTAGAGAGTGAAAAAATTTCAAACTATAATATAGTAAATGAATTCATCTCAAAAGTTAAAAAATATGGTGTTAAAATAGCAATTGATGACTTTGGTACAGGCTTTTCTAATTATGAATATATTTTAAATCTAAATATTGACTATATTAAAATTGATGGCTCACTAATAAAAAAAATAAATGAAGATATTTATTTGAATCTGATCAAAAGTATTGTTCATTTTTGTAAACAACAAAATATAAAAATTGTAGCTGAATTTGTAAGTGATTTAAAAATATTAAGATACGTCAATGCTGTTGGTATTGACTATTCACAAGGTTATTATATAAGTAAACCTAAATCTATTGAAGAAATAATTGGAGAAAAACAATGAAAAAAGAGCTTAGAAAGATAACAAATCTTACTTTAAATGAGCTACTAAATAATGAAATTATAATGCCATCAGTTTATTTCGAAAAGTTTAATAAAAATGCAAAAACTTTAGAAATAGATGTTGAAGAGGAAAAATTCAATAAAGAAATAAACAAATTAATTCTTGAAGATTTTAATACTATTGAAAACTATATGGGAATAGTCGCTTCAAATGCATCAAGTTTAAAAAAAGTAGCAAAAGATACGAAAAAGGCCATTGAAGATAAAGATACAGATGCTTTAAGTGAAATCTATAAACAAATGAATGAATTAGAAAAAGAAATAGAAAAACTTAATAAAAAAATGTTTCTCGATGATTTAACTTCTGCATACAATAGAAAATGGTTATACAATCAATTTTTAGATAAAAATGCTTATTTTAAAGAAGATGGAATTATATCTTTTATTGATTTAGTTGATTATGAATATATTCAAAAAGAGTATGGAGATATACTATCTAATAACCTACTTATATTTATATGTAATTTTGTAAAAAAGCATCTTGAAGATGATAAATGTAACTTCAAAATTGTAAGATTTTTAAATAACAAATTTATTATAATATTTAAAGATAAAAAAGATAAAGATGTTAGAAGTTTAATAAATAATATAAAAAGACTTTTAGAAAACAGTACTTTAAAAAGTAAATCTGGTATTGTATTAAAAGCAAATTTTGATTATAAAATCAGTGCTTATAAAAAAGGCACTGATTCCAAAGAGCTTATTGAAACTCTTTTATAGTAAAGAACTATAAAACTTTCTTACTAATTCTTGAGCTTCATTTAAGCTAATACTCCTAAATTTTATTTTAGTTTTCGGCTTAGCTTGAGCTAATTTAAAACAATCAATACTTAAAACTGAACCGATTTTAGGATAACCACCAATTGTTTGCCTATCTTTAAGTAAAACAATTGGCTGTCCATCACTTGGAATTTGAATAGAACCAAAACCTATTCCTTCTGAGATAATACCATCAATATTACAAGAAATAGCATCTCCTTGAAGTTTACAGCCCATTCTATTAAACTCATTTGATACAGTATAAATTGAAGAAAAAAACTTATCTATTTCCTCTTTTGGGAAAAATTCATCTTGGTAGGATAAAATCACTCTTAATTCTAAAGTATCTTCATATTTTGGAATAAACTTCTCTTTTAATCTTATATTGTAAAAATCATCGTTTGATTTACATTTTAAGATTTGACCTTTTTGTAATCTATCTGCATTTATTCCACCAAGTTTTTCTTTTAGTGTTGTAGAATTACTTCCAAACTCTTTAGGAATATCAAAGCCACCTTTTACTCCAAGGTAAACTCTAGCACCCTCTTGTATTTTTCCAACTTTTATAATATCACCTACTTTAATATTATATGTTTGCCAAGTTGTATAAAGAGTGTTATTGATAAAAAACTCACATTTTGCACCAGTGATAGCTATTTTTAAATTGCTTAAAGCTTTAAACTCTACATTTGAAAAAGCTATTTCTATTATATTTTCATCTTCACTATTTTGTAAAAGTTTATTAGCTACTAAATAAGCATACTCATCCATAACTCCTGAGTTTGTAACACCAATAGAGTTAAAACCAAATCTTCCTTTATCTTGAATAGTGGCAAAAATAGGAGAATTTATAATCTCTAAACTCATAAAATTCCTCCTTGTGCTAAAAACTCTTTTTTAGTAATAGGATTAAACTTTACCTTATCTCCAACACTTAAAGGAGATAAAGTATCTAAACTTCTATCAAACAGTTCCAATGCGGTTCTACCAAGTATATTCCAACCCCCAGGACTAGCTTGAGGATAAACTGCTGTTTGAGTATCTGCAATAGAAACTGAACCTTTTGGAATTTGTTTTCTAGGACTGCTTAATCTAGGCATTGCTATAGCTTCATCAACACTCGCTAAATATGCAAAACCTGGTAAAAAACCAATTGCATATACATCATAAAGTTTATTTGAATGAATCCCTATAATATCATCGATACTAAGATTTGTTTTAAAAGCCATATCTTTTAAATCAAGCCCAACCTCAGGGTCATAATAAGTATCAATAGTTACAATTTTTTCTTCAAATTCTACTTTTGAATCAAGATTTATCTCTTGTTTTAAAAGTTCAACTAAACTCTCATAATCATATTTAAAAATATCGTAACTAATAAAGATTGAAGTATATGAAGGAATGATTTCTATTAACCCATCAAGATTTAAACCTTTTAAACCTTGATAAGCTTTTTTTACTTTTAGTGCTACATCTTGTGCTATTTCATCACCAAAATATATAATAAGTGAATCAACAGATGCTACTTTAAATTGCATTAGGTCATCGCCTTTTTAAGTAGCTTTATAAACTCTAAAGCTTTTTCATTATCACCATGAACGCAAATAGTATCAACAGCCATATACAATTTTTGTCCACTTACACTATGTAAATATCCATAATTCTTTAAAGTACCAATTCGCTCAGCCACATCTAACTCATCATGAATAACTGCATTTTCTCTTGCTCTTGAAACTAAACTTCCATCATCATTATAGTTTCTATCAGCAAATACCTCATAAATTACGTTTATTCCATATAAAAGTGCTGTATGTTTATAAGCCTCATTTTTTGGACCTGATAAAATCATAATTTTAATATTTTTATCAAAAGAAGCTATAGCACTTACAATTGCTTTATAAATATTTTCATCTCTCATCATATCATTATATAAAGCTCCATGAGGTTTTACATAAGATATTGCTGTTTTATGTGCTTTACAAAAAGCACTAAGTGCACCTAATTGATATAAAACTATTGACTTTATCTCTTCTAAAGAACACTGCATTGTTCTTCTTCCAAAACCTACTAAATCTTGATATGCTGGATGGGCTCCAATAGTCACATTGTTTTGCTTAGCAAGAGCTACTGATTTATTCATAGTTACAGCATCACTTGCATGGAATCCACAAGCTAGATTTGCCATATCTATATAAGGCATTACTTGCTCATCTAATCCCATTTTCCAAATACCAAAGCTCTCACCCATATCACAGTTTAATCTAATAGTTGCCATTTCATTACCTTGCATTGATATTCCTTATTCTACCATATATTAAACATATTATTTTTTAAATTTCCTCTCTTACTCCTTCTTTTCTTAGTCTTGTTATTGTTAATACAAGTAAAACTATTAGAGCAAAAGGTAAATTAACCTCTAAAATATAAGCCACATATAAAATCACTAAACTTGATAATATTGATATTCTTCTATAAATAAAAGAAATTAAATATATCATTACACAAATAAATACATATAGTAATTCAAGCATTTTTCCCTACCTAAAATTTTTAAAAATATTAACAATTGAAAGTAGGAAAAAAGTGAGTTTTATATAAATAAAAAAAGAAGTAGCAAAACTACTTCTTTTTGTTACTATTTAATCATTTGATTTGGTAAATAAAATACTATTTCAGGGAAAAGAGTAATTATTATAACCGTTACAATCATCAGAATAAAAAATGGGAATGTAGCTTTTAAAATTGTCTGTATTTTTTCATTACTTATACTTTGTATTACAAATAATGAGAATCCAACAGGTGGTGTAATTTGAGCCATTTCAACCATAAACACTAAAAATACACCAAACCATAGAGGATCAAATCCAGCTAATACAACAATTGGTAAAACAATTGGTAAAGTCATTACAACAATTGATATAGCTTCTAAAATCATTCCTAAAATTACGTACATAATACCAATAAGCAAGATTAACATCATTGGAGATAATCCAAGTCCTGTAATAAACTCACTCATAGCTCTAGCTATTCCTAAAAATCCAATAACTTGAGATAAGAAAACTGCTCCTGCAATAATAAAACCTATCATAACAGATGTTTTTACAGTATTTAAAATTGCATTTTTTAGAATATCTATTGAAATAGCTTTAAAATACGTAGCTAAAATAAGACTACCTAAAACTCCAAGAGCAGCAGCTTCTGTAGGTGTTGCGTAGCCTCCATAAATAGACCCTAATACTAAAACAATTAGAGAAAAAATTGGTGCTAAATCTTTTAATGAATTAAACTTATCAGACCAAGTGAATTTTTCTTCACTTTGAGGTAAAACACTTGGATCAACTTTTGCTTTATACATAATGTAAAATGAGTATAAAGAAGCCATTAAAAGACCAGGAAGTAATCCTGCTAAAAATAGTTTACCAATTGATACATCAGACATTACACCATAAATAATCATAATTAAAGATGGTGGAATTAAAAAACCTAAAGTACCAGAACCAGCAAGTGATCCCATAGCTAACTCTTTAGAATATCCTCTTTTTTTAAGTTCATCTAATGTAATTTTTCCAACAGTTGCCGTTGTAGCAGCACTAGAACCAGATACAGCTGCAAAAAGTGAACAAGCAGCAACATTTACATGTAAAAGTCCTCCTGGAATATATGAAAGCCAAGGCTTTAAACCATTTAACAATCTTGTAGAAATAGAAGATTTATATAAAATCTCTCCCATTAAAATAAACATTGGTAAAGCAGCTAGTGACCAAGAGTTCATTGCATCATATAAAGATGAAGCAAGTAAGTCTCCCACTTTGTCATAAATACTAATTACAGGTGGTAAATTATGTTCATAAATAAGCATTCCTATAATACCTGTTAGTATTAAAGATACACCAATCCATAAAGATGATAATAAAAATATAAACATTACAGCAATTAAAATTATTGCTAAAATTAGTGGATCAGCTATCATTTGAGAATCCTTTAAAAATAAATACAACAACTGCTAACATAAAAATAGTAATTCCTATTGGCATTGCTAACTGTGTTAAATAAAGTGGTGTTTCAGATACATTTTCTGATAACATTTCAAGTTCATAAGAATCATAAGTAAAAAGAATTGTTCTATATAAAGAAAAAGCTAAAACACCCAAAGTAATAATTGCTGCAACAATATCAATCTTTTTATTTACTTTTTTTGATAATCTTGAAGTAATTATGTTAATTCTAATATGTGCATCTTTTGAAAATGCATATCCTAAACTTAAAAAGATTGAAGCTAAGTATAAATATCCACTATACTCATCAGCTATCATTGTTGAAATATCAAAAAAAGATCTTAAAAAAATCTCTGTTAATATTAATAAAACCAAAGAAACTAAAATAAATCCCGCAAGATAAGCCCCAAGTTTGGTAAGCTTATCTATAAAGTTAGTAATTAAGTTCATAACTTATTACTTTCTATATTCTTTGAATATTTTTTTGATATCTGAATTGGCATCAGCTAAATACTCTTCTAATAATTTTGAAGCTATTTTGTCTAATTCTTTTTTTAATTCAGGACTTGCTTCAACAATTTTCATTCCATTTTTTTCTAAAGTCTCTAAAGCATCTTTTTCTTCAAGTTTTACAGCTTCCCACTGTGATTTTTCAATTTGTTTTGCAGCTTTTAAAACAGCATCTTTTTGAGTTTTATTTAAAGAGTTCCAATAATCTAAGTTAATTGTTACTGCTTGAAGAGGATACGCATAATTGATTTTTGTATAGTTATTTAAAACTTCCCAAAATTTACCATCTTTTCCTGACGAAGATGAAGTTACAACTGAATCAACCATACCTGTTCTAAGAGAAGAATATACCTCTCCCCAAGGTAGAGCAACAGCATTTCCACCTACTTGATTAATAAATGAAGCTGAGTTTTTATCATAAGTTCTTGTTTTTACACCTTTAAAATCTTTAACTGAAGAAACAGCCTCTTTTGAATAAAAACCAGATGCTGGCCATGTTACAGAATAAAGTAGTTTTTGATTCCATTTTTTAGCAGTCTTTTCATAAGCAGGTTTTGAAAGTTGATATAATTTATAAGCATCTTCATAAGAGTTAGCAATAAAAGGTAAGGCTGAAACTCCAAATACTTTTCCTCCACCTGATGTAAAAGGAATAAACATATCAGTCATAGCAACTGTAGCGTCTTTTACAGCTTTTAATGGATTACCTTTAATTAAAGCACTTCCTGGATGAACTGTAATATTTACACTTCCTTTTGAATAATCTTTTACAAGATTAGCAAACTTTACAGCACCTTTTGTATGAAAATTATTTGCACCGTATTTTGCATTTAAATCCATTTTAACATTTCCAGCTAAAGCTAAAGATGCTAATGAAACTATTAATAAACTTTTTTTGATCATTTTTTCTCTCCTTATTTTTATAAGGAAATCATAAAACAATCAAGTGAGTTTATAGTGAGTTTTTTATTAATTTACTAATTTGTAACCAATTTGTGGCACATTTGTGATAATATCAAGTGGTATTCTTTGACGGAATTCTTTGATAAAAGTTTTTAGTGCAGAAATACTCATTGATTTATCTCTCCAAAGATATTCTTCAATTAAGTCATAAGTAAGCACACCGTTCCTATTTTTGTGTAAAAGCAATAAAAACTCTTTATCTCTTTTCCTCAAAGATACAAGTTCATTTTTATAAAACAATTCCATCTGAGTCACATCAAAATATAAATCTTGTGAAAATTCAATCATTTCATTTAATCTATTACCAAAAGCTTTTGTAATTCCATTAAGTAAAGAATCTGAATTAACAGGTTTTAAAATATATTGATTTATATTTAGGTTTATAAGTTCTAAAAGATATTCTTCATTTGAATATGCAGTTATCATAATCACCAAAGTATCAAAATCTTTTTTTCTTATTTGTTCAATCATAGAAATACCATTTTGATTTGGCATTTCAATATCACTTATAATTAATGAGGGTTTATACTCTTGATACATATAAAAACCATCTTCACCATTATTAGCCTCATAAACTTCTTTGAAATAGTATTTTAAGGTATTGACCATTCTTTTTCTAATACCATCTTCATCTTCTACACATAAAACAGTATAATTTTGAAGTTGCTTGATTAACTCTTCCATTTAAAACCTTATTTAAAATATTTTATAAACAAGGCTAATCTTTAATATGTTACTTTTAAAAACTGTAAAAACTGTCTTAAATAATTTTGACAAATTTCGCCATTCATTTTTTCATACATAATCATAATAGCTTCATATTTATCAAACTTATCTTTGTAACTTCGCCTTGTTGTTAATGCGTCAAAAATATCACAAATTGCTATAATTTTAGCAAAATCATCAATTTCATCACTTTTTAATGCCTTTGGGTATCCTGAACCATCACATTTTTCATGATGTTGTTCAACGATATTTAATAACCTTTGATTTGTCTCTCCAAACTCTTTTAGTATTTCTACAGAAAAAGCAGGATGAGCTTTAACCATTTCAAACTCTTCTTTTGTGAGCTTTCCTTTTTTACATATTATATTCTTATCAATTTTCTTTTTCCCTAAATCATGTAATAATGCTGCCTTTCCTAAAAGTTTTAATTCATCTTTACTTAGCTTTAAATAAACACCAAAAGCTAATGCATAAGTTGAAACATCAATGCAATGTGTCGAGGTATAATAATCATACGACATTACATTTAACATAGATTTCATTGCTAACTCATCACTTAAAATAAAATCTATATTACAACTTAAAAAAGTATCTACATCTTGTAAAGACTCTATTGATAAATCTCCTTGAAAAAGATTTTCCATAGTATCTTTTGCTATATCATTGATTAAAGAAGCTTTTACATCTAATGAAATTTCTTCATTTTGAACAATACTAGAAATATATTTTTGAATATCAGATTGATATTTTATTTTATCTTTCACATTTATAAAGACTTTTTTCATTTCATTTTTTTTATAAAAAGAACAGTCTTGTTTATTATAATATGTGTTTTTATCAACTAAAAGTTTGAATCCTTTATTTTCAATTTTCGTATAAATAGGATAATCAAAACTTTCTTTCATATCTAAAATTTCTTTAGGTGCTGAAAATACAAACTCTTTTTGACTCATAAAATAATACCTCTTTATAAATTTAAATTATTGTAATATACAAAAAAATAGTATTAATTTAGTATCATTTTAAATTTTTTTAAAGTGGTAAAATAATAAAAAAACAAGCTCCTGCTTTTTTATTTTCAACTATTAATTCTCCTTGCATATTTTTTTCAACAATCATTTTTGCCATATAAAGACCTAAGCCAGTACCCTTTGAACTACTTTTAGTAGTAAAATATGGTTCAAAAATTAAATCTAAATATTCATTTTCAACTCCACCTGCATTGTCTTGCACTTTTATTATTGCATTATTAAACTTTTTATCCAAAGTGATATCTATTTTTGGATTTTGAATATTTCTTTGAATTAATATATCTTTTGCATTTGAAATAAGATTTAACATAACTTGTGCAAATTCCCTTTCATAACCATGAATTAAACAATTATGTTTTACATTTTTATTTAATTTAATATTGAAATTTTTCAAAGAAGCATAAACTAAGGTAATTGCTTCATCACAAGCATCTTCTATATGAAAGTCTACTTTTTTCTTATCTGGCTTAAAGAAGTTTCTAAAATCTTCAATTGTATTTGACATAAATTGTATTTGTTTATTTGACTCATCAATACTCTCTTTTATCATATTTGAATCAGCTTTATTAAATTTATTTGCTGTTTCAAGCTCCATTAAAATACCTGATACTTCACTTAGAGGTTGTCTCCATTGATGAGCTATCATACTAAGCATAGTTCCCATTCTTGCTAACCTTGATTGATGAAGCATAGCTCTATCTTTTTTCTTTACTTCTGTAATTGCTTTTTGAACTTTCAGTTCTAAATTTCTATTTAAGTCTTCCAATAAAAGCTCTTTTTTCTTCACACTATCTTGATAAGCTTTAAAAACCTGCGTAATTTTTTTTGACATTATAAAAGAGAGCATACCAATTACTAAAATAACTAAAAAAGAAATAGTCACAACCAATCTAATATGCTTGTTGATTTTTTGTTCTAATATTTTCTTATTTTCATAAATTGAGTTTTGAATATCATCGATATAAAGCCCTGCTCCAATTACCCAATTATATTTTTCATAAAGTCTAAAAAAACCAAGTTTCTTTGAGAAATGAACATTTTTTGGTTTTTGCCAATAATACTCTATAAAAATCCCTTTTGGGTTTTTAACTGTTTTATCTATAAACTCTTTTGTGATATAAGTTCCCATAGCATCTTTTAACTCAATATCGAAAGTATCAATACTCTTTTGCCTAAAAGGATGAGCTCTTAGATAATAGTCTGTATCATGAACCCAAATATATCCATGTTTTTCATATCTTATAGTCTCTATATATTTTAAAAGTTCTTTTTTTAATTGTTTTTGACTTAATTTAGTATTTCTTTTTACATGATGTTCAATGTAATTTATTACATAATCAACTTCTTTTTTTAGAATATTTCTTTGTTTATTGATATAAGCTTCTTCAACTTCTATACTTTGAGCTTCAAAATAATTATTTTGATTTTCTATAAAGAAATAAATAGTAAAAAAAGCAATTAAAATAACAGTAAAAATGGGTGTAAATATTATAAGTTTGGGTATATTCTTTTCACTAAACAATAAAAATCTCCTAATTTAAAATAAAAGTGTATCAAATTCTAGTGAGATAATAGTGAGTTTTTTAATATAAATTGGCATATAATTTATATAAATAATATTTTTTTTATAAGGAGGATGAGATGTTAAGTCCTGATACAGTATACAAAAAAAAGATAAATGACGATTTTACAAATGGAAAAGAAATTTTTAAAGGTTTAAAAAATAATGTAACAATCTTTGGTAGTGCAAGAACTCAAAGTGAAGATAAATATGCAAAACTTGCTGAAAAATTAGCTTATAATTTAAGTAAAAATGGTATAAATGTAGTAACAGGTGGTGGCGCTGGAATAATGCAAGCAGCAAATAAAGGTGCTTATGAAGCTAATAAAGCTCACTCTATTGGACTTAGTATATATTTACCTTTTGAAAAATCAAAAAATGATTATACTACTAAAAATATGACTTTCAACTATTTTTTCTCAAGAAAATATATGTTAGTTAAATACTCAAAAGCTTGTGTGGTTTTCCCTGGTGGCTTTGGTACTTTAGATGAAATGTTTGAAGTATTAACACTTACTCAAACAAAAAAAATGCCAAAAGGCTTTAAAATATACTTAGTTGGTTATGAGTATTGGGAATACTTATTAAAGTTTATTGAAAAATCACTTTATGCAAATAATATGATTAGTAAAGAAGATATTCAAATAATCAAAGCAACTGATGATATAGATTTAATAGAAAAGGAAATTAAAGAAATTATAAAAACTGATGAAAGATTATAATATTTTTATCAAGTACACCATTTCCACACTATTTTTACATTTTTTTTACATTTTGTTGAGATATATTTATTTTTTATAAAATAAAAGGAATAAAATGAAAAAAATTTTATTATCAGTACTTTTAGCAAGTAGTGTTTTTGCTACTTCGCAAGATGTCAGAAAACATGATTCACTTGGTGCAATAATACAATCTAATAGTATAGATACAAAATATTATTTATGTCAGGTTGATGACCCTTCTCGTGGAGATAATACTTCGATTGGTTTCATTAAATATGATAGCAGTTTAAAAAATAAGAGATGTTATACCAAAGATAAAGTTTTAGGTGGGCACTCTGATGGTGCCTTACATTATAAAGAGTTATTTTTTCCACCTGAAAAGGATATAAAGAGAATTCAAATACGAAATGATTCTGATCTGATTAGAGTAACTCTTGACTCAAAAATAAATTCTTACAATTTACCAATATCAACAAGTCGTCCTTTTCAATATATTGGTATTAACGCAAGTAGTGAAACAAAAAATAGTCGTAATGCAGGTTTGTTATGTATAGCTAATAATCAAGAGAAAAGATTAGGTTACTTAGATATTGATGATTATAATAAATATTATTGTGCCACTACAGACTATATAAGTGCAGATACACACTTTGAAGAAAAAAATTTTGATGTATTACTTTTTAATAAGCAAAATATGCCTTCCACTAAAAATTTTAGTAGAAGCAGTTCTTTAGGTAAAGAAGCATTTTTAAAAGTGATTACACATATTCAAAAAAACATATACTTAAATATGCCTGCCCAAAGTGTTGTTGCATCTTTAAATACAATTCCTTCAACATCTGGTTTATCATACAAAATTGTAGATGTGATTCATGAACATAATGAACGTTCGTCTTATAAATTTAACAAGTTCAATAGTTTAACTCCTATACAAAGCTATAATCCACTTTTATATCTTACATATGATAAGTTCGATAGTGCATTTTCTATACAAAATAATGGTGATATTACTTTAATTGATAATAGTATTATATCTGGTAATGATATCGTTAACTTAACTATTAAAGTAGAGGTTCAGTATTTAGGTAAGACATATCACCATAATGTTCATTTAAGCTTTGGTAAGGCTGCAAAAAATACTCCTCAAGGTCCTGTTCCAACACATAAAGAATTACATCTTACAAAACAATATTTTCAAAATCTTGTTGCACTTATGAATCTTCCTAACACAAATGCAAGAAATTATGGTTACAGTACCCCACCTGATAATATCATGCTTGGTCTTGCCCATACGGAAAGAAAAAGACTACATAGCTTAGGAAGATTGGCAGTAGTTAGTGGCTGGACTGATAAGGGTACTAATTTAAACTATTATCAAACAATAAATGTTGGTAAGTATGTATTAGCTAATCAGCTATTTGAGCCAGGTTTTGCTAAGGTTTTTGATTTAAATACAACACAAATAAATAATGCAAAAAATTATAAATTAGCTGAAGTTCCTGAATATATATTGACTAGTTTTTATCCATTCAATAGTCATTATCCTGTGAATGGTTCTATTCCAAATAATATTTATCAAGAATCTATTAATCGTATAAATACTGATGGTCCTATTCCTGGTCTACATGGAGATCCAATGGAAATGGAAGTTGCAATTGCCAGTGGTTTAGGAAGCTATGTTTACTATGCACTTACCCACTTCATTAGTGAATATGATGATGGCTTTAGTAGATCCGCAAAATTAGGACGTGTAATAGCTTGGGATCATTGGCCACATAAGTTTCTTACTAGTCCTAATGGAACAATTAGTGACGATCAGGCAAGAAAAGTATTCTTTTATGCAATAAAAAATGGTTTTATTCATCCATATACTTATTTACCAGTTGATAATAGTTCTCTTTCAAAATCAGATGAGACATGGAATAATATTATGCAATTTCAAATTCCAACTCTTAAAAAAAGGGTTAAACATCCTGCCTCAGATCCTACTAAAGTTTCATTATTCCAAATAATTGGTTCATTTGTACTTGGAGCAGCATTAAATGGTGCAGGGGAAACACCTGCTTTTGATGAAAGTATTTCTGCTGCTGAAATATATTCAGGTGAGGAAGAAGGTATTGGTGGAGTAGAAAAAAATAAACCCATAGTGAAAGGAAGTGATAACAAATACTATAAACTCTCTACTTACAAAGGAGGCACTGTTTTTAAAGGAAGAAATGTTTCTGTTTCAGAGGATGGTTATTCTGTTAATGCTGATAATAAATTTATCAATATAGATATAGACTTTTCTGATATACCTAAAAATAACATAAAGAAATTTAGAACACTTAAAAATTTAGATAATCCTAGTATTCCACTTACTGATAATGTTGATTCTATACGTCGATATGAGATAAATGACGTAGCTGATTCAAGTATAAGAACTAATCATACTTACTCAATTAAAAATATAGATGCAATAAAGGTTAATGATAAATACTATCGTGTTAAATGGGATTCGAATAATCAAACATATCGATTAAATGATGGAAATCCAACATCATATAAACCACCAGTTGCATTTGATGACAACGAAGGTTGGTCATTTCATAATAATGTAGGTCTCAAGGGTGGTGCTCCCATAAACTACCATGGTGTAGAGAATGGCTTGGGTAAAACATATAGTCAGCTTAACCCAGAAAATCCAAGCGATTTTCAAATACTCAACAAAGCTGGATTTATAGAAAATGGTGTAATAGATCAAGACTTCATGGAAGAAGAAGGTGGTGAGGGAATTGATATTGAAGAGTCAATACCACTAAAATTTAAACAAACTTCTGAGGATATTGTTTCTGAACTAGTTTCAAAAGCGAAAGCTGGTGATGTTGCTGCTGGAGAAAAAGAAGTTATAATTTGGAGAGGAACTACAGGCTTTAGTTCTGAATTAATTGCTAGAAATAAAACTGCTGGAGGGGGTAATTCTTTTCAAGGTGAAGTTGGTTCCCCAACAGAGAATGAAGCTAGATTACAAGTCGCGCTTGGAGGTAAACTTCCTGAATACTCAACAAACCCTTCTGTAACAGATCGATTTAGCAGGGGACACTTTGCTGTAGTTATTAAAATAAAAGCTCGTTATTTAACTAGAGGAAGTGTTAGTGAATCAGGATGGGTTGTTTATAAAAATGCTCCTGTATCAGTTGAGTATATTTTAGATAGAACATCTGGTATGCCAGAAACTATTTCTCATATTAATGGTTCTTAAATTATGACACGAAAATAATTCATATAGACTATTTTAATCTTTTGAGTTCTAATTTATGTCTATAGCTTTTTATTGGAGAGTTTCTGTTGCTAACTTAATATTGCTTCAGAATCTCTTCATTATAAAGATATTAAAACAAACCAAGACATAGTGCTAATATATATGCTCAATAACATTTTTAATGCTTTATTTCAACCAAGATTGGGATTATTTAACTATTAAATTAGCCTCACTCTTATCATATAGACAACATAAAGGATATTTCCAAAATAAAAATAAGGAAAATACCAAAAGTCTTTAAACTTTATTGAAAAATTTTAGTCTTTTTATCAAAGACACTATTTCCACACGAAATTAAAATATATTTCTTTTATATAAAAATAAAAGGAATAAAAATGAAAAAAGTTTTATTATCAACACTTTTCGCAAGCTCTATCTTTGCTAATGACAATTATATAGAGTTTGCAGGTGGATATATTGAAGAAAAAGATAATTTCTCTACAAATTCAGATGAAAAAATATCTTCACTTGGAAGTGCAAAAAGTGAAAAACGAGCCATACCACTTATTGATTTTTATTATGGCATTCATGCAAGTAATAATTTAAATATGTATATTTCAGCAAATTATGGAAATATAAACTTAGGAAGTATAATTGAGTTAGATAACTCAATTTTAGACATCGGATTAAAAGGTAACTTTATGCAAGAAGCTTGGAGAAACCCTTATCTTACTACAAGTAAAAGAAAAAAAACTGATGTCACTGAACTTGGTGCATATTTAAAATATACAATAAACTTGTCAGAAAATCTAAAAACAACTTTAATGTATGAGTATTTTCAAAAAGATTATGACAAAGAAGAATTAACAGGTGATTTAAAAAGAGATGCAAACAGTCATCTTTTATCTATAAACAACACTTTTTCTACAAATACAGCAAGCTATATGGTAAATCTTAATGTTCAAAACTATGATGCAAAAGGAGAAGCAAATACATTTAATGCCTATGGTTTAGAAACTGGTATTTCAACATTGATTGATGATTCCATTAGATTAACTCTTCTTGCTAATTTTGGTAATAAAGATTATGAAAAACATAATACAGCTGTAAATAAAAAAGTAAAAGTTAAACTTTATGGTACAAACGCAATTTTAAATTGGGATAAACCCCTAGGATATAAAGACTTTTATACCTTTGCAAAAATGGGTTATCAAAAAGAAGAAGCAAATGTAGACTTTTTTGATAAAGAAAATACATATACTTTAATAGGTCTTGGATATAAATTTTAAATAAAGTGAGAGATTCTCACTTTATTTTAGATAGTTATTGTAAATAAAGCACCATGCTTTTTGTTTTTTACATCAAGTTTACCATTTATGCTTTTATCAATAATAATCTTACTCATATAAAGCCCTAAACCTAAACCTTTTTCTTTAGTAGTAAAATACGGTTCAAAAATCTTATCAATAATTGATTTGGGAATACCTCCTGCATTATCCAAAACACTTATAAATATATTTTCATTTTCTTTCTTTAATTCTATAAAAATTTCAGCATTATCTCTTTCTTTTCTTATAAATTCGTCTTTTGAATTATTTAGAATATTAAATAAAACTTGTAAAAATTCACCTTTATAAATATAAACTTCAATATCTCTTAAGTCTTCAAAATAAACTCTTATACTATGAGCTTTGAAACTAGCTCTTTGAAGATTAATAACCTCAACAATTGCTTTATTTATTAAAAACTTCTCTTTTTGTTTTGATACTTTAAAAAAGTTTCTAAAATCATCAATCGTATTTGACATAAAAGTTAACTGTTCTTTTGCTTCTTGAGACTTATTTTCAAAATACTCACTTGTTAATTTATTTTTATTGTATGCTGTTTTTAAATTCATCATAATAAAAGAAAGATGTGTTAATGGTTGTCGCCATTGGTGTGCGATATTTCCTATCATTTCTCCCATAGAAGCAAGTTTATTTTGATGAAGTAAAAACTGCTGTTGTTGTAGTTTTTCATCTTGTAAAAGTTTCATTTTATATGATAAAGCAAAGGCTAAAACAAGAGATTCAAAAGGAGTAATTATATGTGTAATATATATTGGTTTTATAAGTAATTGTGACTCAGAAAAATAAAACTGACCTTCTATAAATAAAAAAGATATAACAATAACACTCCAAGCAATAAGATAAAAAATTGCTGGTTTATAACCTTGTTTTGAAATAATAATTCCTGCAATAAGATACATAATAAGAAAAACAGATAAAGGTATATTATCAGCTATAAAATAATAATCAAAAATCCAACCACTTAATAAATCACTTATATATAAATATATTGAATATGTCAAAACCTTGTCTATTTTAGGTGTGTTTACTTTCGTATTTAAAAAACTTTTGGTAAATAAGTTTGAAAATAAGAAGAAAAAGAAAAAAATTAAATCCATATATAATCTATCATTTTCAATCTCTCTAAAAGATAAAAATAAAAGAATTAAAAGCATTGAAATTTGTGTTAAAGAATAATATATATAAACTTTTTCCTTATTAAAAACATATAAAGCTAGATAATATAAAAAAGCAGCAAATATTATCCCATAAGCTACTCCAAAAAGTTTACTTTGAAGTATTTGAATAAAAGCATAATAATTTGATTCATAGAGTTTTGCATTAATATTTACATATTTATCTATATTGTGAACTTTTATATAGATTATTTGACTAAAATTGTCATAAGACTGATTAAGAACTTTATTTTTATATATATTCAAATATTTATTATCATCTTCTAAAGTTATTGCATTAAACTCTGTATCTAATTCTAAAGAGTAGTTTCTATCTTTTTCTAAAATTTGTTTATCAAAAGTTAATCTTAAAAAAAAGATATTATCAGAATGTCTAATAAATGGAAGTTTAGTTGTTTTGAAGTCTTTTGAAGCTTTTATATCATCTATAGTTAACTCTCTATTTGCAGTTTCTAAGACTTCAACTTTTTTTATAAATGAAGCTTCTAAAGAACACAAAAAAAATAAAATCAGTAAAAATAGTTTTTTCATAACTCCACCATTTTGTTTATTTGATAACCAATTCCTGATATATTTTTTATACTCTTTTTAGATAGTTTTTTTCTTAGTTCTTTTACTACAGATCGAATAGCATCTTCACTCATATTTCCATCCCAAACATAACTACTTAACTCATTATAAGTAACTGCTCTTTTACTGTTTTTTATTAATAGTTCTAAAAAAAGCAACTCTTTTTTTGTTAGTAATATTTGTTTTTTTTCTTTAAAAAGTGTTTTGTTTAAAGTATCAAATATAAAATCATTTCCAAGTTCAAAGATACTTTTATTATCAATCAAATCCATAACACAAACTTTTAAAACAGGAAGAAGTTTATCTTCTGTTATTGGTTTTGTAAGATATTTTACAAGCCCAAGTTCCACGGCTTGAAGTAAATATGATGTTTCTAAAAATGCAGTTGCTACTATAATTTTTGTAGTTTTATCATCTACTCTTATTTGTTCTACCATTTGTAAACCATTTAATTTTGGCATTTTTATATCTGTGATGATAATATCTGGCTTAGTTTTTTTATAAACCTCAATTCCTTCTATTCCATCTTTTGCTTCATAAACATTATCACAATAAAACTCTAAATACTCAACAGCATTTTTTCTAATAAAATCTTCATCATCTATATACAATATTTTTAAGTTTTTTAGTTTTTCCATTTTGAACTCTTTTGTTTGATAAATTTATTATAATCAAAAAAAATGTGGAAATTCTGAGATTTCCCCATTTTTCCACATTTATTTCTTTTATAGTTCTAGCATGAAAAAATAAAAGGAATTTTATGGAAAAACTAATTAGATTTTTTCTTACAAAAACAAGATTGAACTATACAGCTTTTGTATTTTTAGTTTTACTTGGGGTTATAACATATAATACTATCCCAAAAGATGTATTTCCTCCAATCAAGATTGATAAAATTGCTGTTTCAGGCTCATATAGTGGTGCAAGTATTGATAACTTAAATAAAATGGTTGTGACAAAACTAGAAAAAGATGTAAAATCTCTAAATGGAGTAAAAAAAGTAGAATCTTTTATCAAAAGTGGTGAGTTTTCTATTATTTTAACACTTGAAAAAGGTTTAGATACTTACTCTATTTTAAACAAAGTAAAAGATATTATCACTAATAACAAAAGTGATTTACCCTCTGATATGGATGAACCAAGAACTTCAATAGTTGACTGGTCTTTCCCACTTATTAACGTAACTTTAGCTTCAAAAACTAAAACACAAGATGAGCTAATTGCACTTGCAGATGATTTAAAAACAAAACTATCATCTATTCAAAATATCTCAAAAGTTGATTTATATGAGAGTACTACAAGAGTTTATGAAATAATTTTGGATAATCAAAAGATTGATTTATATTCACTTGATAAACAATCACTTCTATCTCAAATAAGGGATATTTCATATATCTTTCCATTAGGTAAAATTGAAGATAAAAATGGACATTTATTCTTAAGTTCTAAAAATGGAGCTAAAAATTCAAAAGAACTTTTAAACACTATGCTTAAAGTAAATGAAAAATCTATTTATATCTCAGATATAGCAAAAGTAAAAAGAAAATATGAACAAACAGATGTAATAGCATTTTTAAATGGTGCAAAAAATGTAGAGTTAGGGCTATATAAAAATGAAAAAGCAAATGCAATTGAACTTGTAAAACTTGTAAAGCAAGAAGTTAATAAGCAAAATGAGCTATATAAAGATATAGAAATATCAACATTTTATGATACTTCAAAGCTAATCAAAAAAAGACTTAATACGGTTATATCAGGTATTATGTTTGGTCTTCTATTAGTTTCTATTGCTATTTATATCTTAATTAATAAAAGAGTTGCATTTATAGTTGTACTTGGTATTCCAACTGCAATTTTAATGGGTGTAATTTTCTTATCATTTACTTCATATAGTATAAATATGATTACTTTGATTGGGGCACTTTTAATCATTGGTATTTTAGTAGATGATGCTGTAATTATTGCAGAAAATATCCAAAGGCACATAGCCCAAGGGGAAGATAAACTTCAAAGTACCATTGAAGGAACAAAAGAAGTAATCACTCCTGTTCTTGCTTCATCATTAACAACAGTATTTGCTTTTGTTCCTATGCTTATGATTAGTGGGGAACTTGGTGAATTTCTTAAGATGATTCCTATTGCTGTTGTTGTTTTGATTATTGCTTCATTAATTGAAAGTTTTATATTTTTACCTATTCATGGGCTTCATTCTTTAAACAAAGATGATAAAGAGCTTGATTGGACTAAGGCAAATAACTTATATAAACAATGTTTAGAGCTTATTTTAAGACATAAAAAGAAGTTTGTATTTACTTTTACTATTAGTATTACATTTGTAACTATTATATTGGTTTCAAATATGAGATACCAAATATTTCCTGATTTTGATGCAGATAGATTTTATATAAGAGGTAAATTTAGTGTAAGTCATTCAGTACAGCAAGTATATGAGAAAACAAAACAGTTAGAATCTAAACTTCTTGAACTAAAAAAAGAACTGGGCTTAAAAAACATCTCTTATACAGTAGGTCTTAGAACTGATAATCAAGAAAATGTAGAAGTTAAACCATCAGTTTTCCAATTTAATGTAGAAGTTGAAGAGAGAGTTCCTCAAAACTTTGTAGATGAGTTTATTACTCCTATTTTCTCTTTTTCAAATGGTGAAGAAAAAAGAACAAGAGAGAAAAGTTTAGATGAAATTGTAGTTCATCTAACAAAACTTTTTGAGTCTTATAAACCACAAGGTCTAACTGAGTTTGCTATAAAAAAAGAAGGAGCTGGTATTACAGCAAATGATATTGAAGTTTTATTATCAACTACAAATCAAGAGCTTTTAGAACAAAGTATTAATGAACTAAAAACTGAACTAAATAATATTGATGGAATTATCTTCGTAGATGATACAGCAAAAAAAGGTATCAAAGAGTTAAAAATAAGCATAAACGAATATGGTCAAAGTTTAGGATTTACAGAAGGTTCAGTATCTAGTATCTTATCTGCTTCATACCTAAAAGCAGCCCAAACAAAAGGTTTAGATGAAAAAGGAATTATTGAGTTTATTACTTTTGATAAACACAAAAATGAGTTTGGAAGTTTAGAAGATTTTGAGGTACAAGTTCCAAACTCTACTCAACAAGTAGTTCTTAGTGAAATTGCAGACTTTGAATATTTTACTAACTTTGATTCAATATATAAATTAAATGGAGTTAATATCAAATCAGTTGTAGCAAACGTAAATAACAAAGTTATAACAGCAACTGAAGCTCTAAAATTACTACAACCAACACTTAATAAGTTTGAAAAACAAGGTGTTCAGATTATTCTTCATGGGGAAGAGGAACAAAATAGACAAATGGCAAGAGAGTTAAGTTTTGCCTTTTTTATAGCAATTTTTATGATTTTTATAACACTTTTAACTATGTTTGATTCATTTAAGTACTCGCTATTAATTTTATCTGTTATTCCATTTTCTGTTACAGGGGCTATTTTAGGACATATCGTACTTGGTATGAACCTTACTATGACATCTGTTATTGGAATACTTGGACTTGCAGGAGTTGTTATCAATAATGCAATTGTAATGCTTGATTTTGTTAAAAAAACTACAAGTATTGAAGAGTTAATAAAAAGAGCAACACTTAGACTTAGACCTATTATTATCACATCTATTACAACATTTCTAGGTCTTTCAACACTGATTTTCTTTGCAACAGGTCAATCAAAGATTTTACAACCTTTAGCTATTTCTTTAGGTTTTGGACTTTTATGGGGAACAGTTCTAACACTGCTATTCTTACCAGCACTATTTGCAATGATTAATAAAAACATCAAAGGATAAAATATGAAGAAAATTTTAGCATTTACCCTACTTTCATTTACATCACTATTAGCAAAAGAGTATATGGCTCAAATCAAACCTTATGAGATGTATGAGATTAAATCTCAAACATCTGGGGTTGTTAAGTTTGTAAATAAAGATTTAGAATCAAAATATATAAAAAACAAAGAATTATTAATCAAAATAGATACTAAAGATGAAGAGATTGAACTAGCAAAACAAAAAAGTTCATACTCTATTCAAAAAGAGATTGTAAAAATCAAAGAGCAAAACTACAAAGCAAAAAACAGAATCAAACAGCTAAGTTTATATGATAAAAATATAGAAAAACTATCATTCTTAGAATCAAAAAAAGAGCTTACAACAACAGCTCAAACTATTAAGAAATTACAAAATGATATGGATAAAAAAACTTTTGATGTTCAAAATAGATATGTTGATACTATTTTTGTGCAAAAAGATGAGTATATTAATATTGGAGATAAACTATTTAACTCTTATGATATTTCAAAACTAAAAATCACACTGTTTTTATCAAAAAATGAGATAGATACATTAGAATCAAAAGCTTTATATATCAACAGTAAAAAAAGTGATTTCAAAGTATACAAAGTTCATAAAATCAAAGATGAAAACAAAATCTCAAGATACAAGGTAGTATTTACAAAAACAAATGAAAACAAAAACAACTACTTCTTTGACAAAGTTGTGAAAGCAGAGCTAAAATGAAAAAAATAGTATTAGCTACAGCTCTAACAGCTATATTATTAAATGCTCAAAATATCAAAGAAAATAAAGCTTTAGAGTTAGAAAATCAAAAAAACAAACAGACTTTAGAGAGTGAACTAACAAAAGATTCATGGATAAACTCACTTTCAATTAATGCTGATTCTACAAAAAGTAAAAGCGGAGATTCTAAGTCCACATCAAATAAAGTATATTTAGATTTTAACCAAGATATTTTCAGATCTGGTGGAATTTTATATACAATTCATAAAGGTAAGTTACAAAAAGATTTGGCTTTTAAAACCTATGATAAAAATCTAAATGCTTTGAATATTGATATCTTTAAAACAGTTTTAGAGTTAAACAAAATTGATTTACAAATCAAGAAACAAAACTATTTAATCAAAAATAAAACTTTAGAGATTGAAAAAAAAGAAGAACAATACTTAAATTCACTTATTGATATTGAAGAGTTAGATAGTGCAATAATTGAAAAAAATGATTTATTAAATCAAATTGAGGATTTAAAAACATCAAAAGATGATTTTTTAAAGCAGTTAAAAACTCTTAGTTCTTCTAAATACCAAGATATCAAAGTTCAGAGACTTCACGTTGTAGAGTTAGAAAAATACCTTGATTCAAACAAAGAGTTAATCATCAAAGATTTAAATATGAAGATTTCAAAAAAAGATTTAGATATCACAAACTCTAACTATCTTCCTAAGATTTCTCTATTTTCACAACTTGGATATGAAGACAATAATCAATCAGATATAAATGATGATTACTACAACTATGGAGTTAGAGTATCTATCCCATTTGATTATAATATGAATAAACAAAAACAGATTTCAAGAATCAACTACAATTTATCAAAAATTAAAAAAACCATAAAAAAAGATGAAGAGATAAATAAATATAAAAACTCTATCTCAACTTTAAAAAGAATTGATAATAAAATTAAAAATACCAAAAAAAGTATAGAAAGTTATAAAAGAATTTATAAACTTACAAAAAATTTAGTAGAAGGTTTTTTTAAGACAAAACAAGACTTAAAAACTATCAAAAATAGGCTTGAGTCTTCAAAAATTGATATTGATATTTTGAATATTGATAAACAATTAATAATCTATGATCTATATAAAAACATTTAAAGAAGTATAAGCACTCGCTAGAGCCTGTAAAATACTGTCTAAATCAACAGTAATCTCTAAATCATTTAGTATATTTTTCCATAATCTCACTGAAAAGTATGCTAAGTTAAGATAAATTTCACTCCAACCTTTAATTTTAAACGTTTTCCACTTTTCTTGAACCTCCCATGTTCCTAAGTATAATAATTTAAACACTTCATCATTTTTTAATCTTATTTGTTCATATATTACTAAGACCTCTTGAGGAAATTCATAAACTTTACCCCATACAAAAAGTGTAATTATCACACTAATAATAATTTTTTCATATTCTTCTTTTTTTTAGATTAGAGTATTTTTGTCTCTCTTTAATTTAAAATATATTAAAATACATTTATATTATTATTTAAATACAACAGGAACAAATATGCAAGTTACTAATACAAATAATTCATATTATGCTTATAATAAATCTAGTCAAAGTGTAACTCAAAATGTTTCTTTTGCTAAAAAGATGGATGAAGTTACTGTTCATAAAGAAATAGAAACGAAAGGAAGAGTTTTAACTTTTTTAGAAAAAACAAATGCTTTTGAAGGATTTACTAAAGAAGAAGAAATAAAATTTAAAACTATTTTAAAAGATGATAAGGTAACTCAAAAAGAGTTTGAGTCAATATCTTATGAGATGTTAGATAAATTTAAAACATTAGTTTTACCTACTAATGATGTTAGTTTTGAAGAGTTTCCTTATGTAGAAATGACTAATAAATCAAAATTAATGCTTTCAACAATAGATTTATCAGGTGATAATTTCTTTAATCAATCTGTATATAATACTTATGAAAAGATGTCTGAGGATGATATAATTAATATGTCTTTAGAGTTAAGCGTAAATCTTAAACAAGCTTACAATCAAGATGATTTAGAAGTTTTTTATATAAAAGGAATATCAAGTAAAATTAACAATATTTCACCTGATGTAATGAAACAAATGACTTTAGATTTTCAGAAAGTTCTACTTGATATAATAAATATGTCTAATGATTATATAGAAACTGTAAAAGATCCTCAGGTATTAAAACAACTACACAATACAAAAAACTTTTATTCTTCTGTATTAAATAATTATAATGAATTAAAAAATGAATCTAGCAATGAATAATGAATATTGTTAATTTTTATTTGTCTATTTATTATTCTAAAGTATTATTTTTCGTTACCCTATAATGAGAATTATCAAGAGTTTTCAAATGAATTAAAATTAGAGTTTACTAATCAAAAAACAAAAGTTAAAAGCATTTGTAAAGATTACTTTACACTACCATTATACACACGGCTTTAATATTGATATATATGATATTTACTATTCTCTTTTGCTTTTTTTTCTTCTAGTTTTGTATACTCTAAAATAGCTTTTTCTTTTATAGTCTCATCAACTGATTTTGATTCATATTCTCTTAAAATATTTGCTAAAACTAAAGTATAAACAATAGTATTTAATTTTAAAGAGTCTTCATTTTTCATAAGCTTATCTAAGTCTATTGCATAAATAGCCTCTTGGAAAGTATAATATAATCTTTGAGAAACATCATCAAGTCTATATGTATAACCTAAAATTACTAAAAAATTATTTTCATAATCTTCTAAAGGCTCAGACTCTATAAGTAGCTTTTCAAACTCTAAAATATCTTTACCACATTTTGCATATATTTCATCAGCTTCTAAAATTTTATTTTTAAAAGCATGAAAATAATTAGAAATTTCATTAGTCATTTTTGCAATTATCCTTTTTCACAATTAATCTATTATATAATATTAATATAAAAATAAATATTTATACTAGGAATAAAAATGAAAAAAACTACAATACTTGCATCTTTAATTTTAAGTTCAAGCCTATCTTTTGCATTTGATTTAAATGCACTAACAAAAGATGTAATAAATACAGTTACAAAACCAACTAAAACACAAGAACAAACTAGTACAAAAGAAAATAAACTTGATAGCTCAACTGTTACAAGTGGATTAAAAGTTGCTTTAAAAAAAGGTGTAGAATATGCTGTATCGACATTAGGAAAAGAGAATGGATATTTAAATAACAATAATGTAAAAATTCTACTTCCAGACAATTTAGCAAAAGTAGAAACTCTAATCAGAAAAGCAGGAGGAGAAAAAGTTGCTGATAATTTAATCAATTCTATGAATAAAGCAGCAACAAAAGCAGCTCCTAAAACAGCGGAAATTTTTATAAAAAGTATAGAAAAGATGTCAATAGAAGATGCAAAAAAAATTCTTGCAGGAAATAAAGAAGCAGCAACAAACTATTTTAAAGAAAATACTTCAAAATCTTTAAAAGAAATGATTAAGCCTATTATTCAAGAAACTATGAAAGAAAACAAAGTAGCAACTTATTATGATATAGCAAATAACTTTTATAAAACCAATGTAAAATCTATGGTAGATAATAGTTCTGTTATGGGATTAGCAAAAGATTTTGGTGTAGACTCATACCTTCCAGGAAGTAGTGATAAAAATTTAGATGAGTATGTAACAGATAAAGCAATTGATGGTTTATTTAAAATGATAGCTCAAAAAGAAGCTCAAATTAGAACTAACCCTATAGCTCAAACTACATCAATTTTGAAAAAAGTATTTGGAAACTAAAAGAAGTATTTCTTCTTTTAGTTATCTAGTTTAAAATATCCATAAATAGCATTTTGCTTTACTATGCTTAAGTCTAAACTCAAAACATCATTACTATTTTTTTCAAACCTATACTCATATTCTTTATCAAAATTTTTAAGTAAGTTTTCATATAATTCAGACTTTATATCCAAAATAAAAGTATCTTTATTTACTTCATAAATATAAATAAAATTTAAAACAAAATGATTATCTACTTCGTATGTAATGAAATCAAAACCATCAAACTCTTTTTTTTCTAATTGTTTTATATCTTTTATTTTTAATTGTTCTTTTAAAAAACTTAAATAAATCGAACTTGGTAAACCTTCCCATGATACATCATTATCTAAATGAATATGTTCTAAAAACAAATCTTTTGTATTTAAAGTATACGCATCTAAAACATAAGAATCATGCCTAGTTTTAGTGTCATAATTATCTATTTCATATCTATAAAAAATATCAGAATTTATTTTAAAAATAAGTTTATTGTCTGTAAATGTAAAACGTGGACGAGATAAGTTTATAAAACTTTTAAAAAAGTTTTTTATGATTCCCATTTGTATACCTTAATTTAATGTTAAGAATTGTACTTTATCATATTTAATTGAGAAATTCAAGAGTTTAAGAGATTCACTTAAGTGAATCTCTTAATTTTAATTAAAAACTTTCCCACTCATCATCAGATGAAGTATCATTAAATTGTTTAGACTCTTTTTTAGGAGTATTAGCAGTAGGTGTAGTAGCTTTATTTATCTTTTCTTTTCTTATACTAGAGCTAGAACTACTAGCAATTGATTGAATATCTTTTGAAATATCAATACTATCTTTTCCTGCAAACTCTTTTTCATCTGCTTTTGAAACTATATCTTTAGCTAATGATGAAGTATTTAAAGCGATATTTTTAGTCTCACCTGCAACTGTGGCATTTTTTTGTGTTTGTTGATCTAAAGAGTTAATAGCATCGTTAATTTGTACAATTCCAGCTTCTTGCTCTTTTGAAGCACTTGAAACATCTGAAATAAGTTCAATTGTTTTATCAATATTTGAATTTAAACCTTCATAACCTTTAATCATTTCTCCAGCTATGTTTTTTCCTTCATTTGCTTTAATATTTGCATTTTCAACTAACTCTTTGATTTCTTTTGCAGCCTCAGCACTTCTTGCTGCTAAGTTTCTTACTTCTTGTGCAACTACGGCAAAACCTTTACCTGCTTCACCTGCTGTTGCAGCTTCTACAGCAGCATTAAGTGATAAGATATTTGTTTGGAATGCTATTTGATCAATTACAGTAATTGCTTCATTTATTGAGCTTACTTGATCATTTATTTCATCCATTGCTAAAGTAGTTTTTGAAGCTAGTTTTTCACCTTCACTAGCAGAATTTGTTACTTCATTTGCTAGAACTGACATTTCAGAAATTTTTTGAGTTGTTGAAGATACATTTCCTGTAATCTCTTCTAATGCAGCTGCTGTTTCTTCTAATGAAGCTGCTGCTTCATTTGATGCTTGATTTAAAATATCTACATTTGATAATAAATTATCAGATGATGTGTCAATAATTAATCCATTTTTCTTATTATCAACTAACATATTTGTAATAGAATCACCTAAAGAATTTACTCCATTAGCTAACTTTTCTAAATGTTCTTTTATTCCTGAAGTATCAACTTTTTCTAAATAGTTATAATTTGAGAATTTTTCTAAAATATTAAGAATATTATCAATATTACTTTCTAAATTATCCCCCATTTTATTAAGTACATCTCTTAATTCATTTAGAGCTGGATTATTTACTGATGTAGTTATTCTTTGAGTTAAATCCCCTTTTTCAAACTCATTTAATACAGAAATTGTTTCATCTATAATAGCTCTATCTTCTTCAATACCTTGTTTAGCTTTTTTAATATTTTCATTTACAACTTGAGCCATAAGACCTATTTCATCAAAACTATCTGTTTCAAGTTCTTTTACATCAGAAGACTTTCTATTTACATAATCAAAGAAACCTACTAAGCCATTTTGAAATTTAAGTAGTCTTTTTACAACAATATTATTAATTACAATTACAGCACCTGCAATTGAGATTAAAAGTAAAACTAAAGAAATAATTAATATTAAATTTCTAATTGCATTTGGAGCTTTTAAAACTTCTGCTTCATCTATTTCAGAAAGTATTGCCCATTTTATATCTTCTCCAATTTTTAAAGAAGTGTATGCAGATAAAACTAAATTACCATTATAATCTGTGATTATTTCAGTATTTGATTTTCCATCTAAAGCATTTTTTACTGCTTGTGTATTTACTTTATTTTCTTTTGAAAATGATGCACTTAAACTATAATCTGTTGGATTTAAGTAACTATCACTTCTCATTAATAAGTCAGTTCCAACTAAATAATCTTCTTGACTCTCTCCATACCCTTCTCTAAAATGCATGATTTTATTTATAGCTCTATCACTAATTTGAAAAACTAAAATAGCTTTAATATCACCATTTTCATATATTGGATTTCCTAAGAACATAGCAGGTGCATCATTACTTGGTGCATAAGGTTCCATATCTTCAAATGTTGGTTTTTTATTTTTTAAAGTATCAAAATATACTTGTCCTAAACCACTATTTTTAAGTGAACCATGTCTTAGGTTTGCACCATAATCTGATTCTTTAGCTGCAGAATAAATTACATGACCTGTATCAGCAGAAATTAAAAAGATATCATAATAACCATACTCTTTCATGTAATATTGAAAATATTCTTCATACTTATCAGTTACATTTTTAAATTGTTGATTATTTATATCAAGTGAAGCTTTTTTGTCAAATCCTATTTCATTAAGAGTTTTAGACAAACTATCAAGAAGAAGTAAAACATCAGTACTTTTTGATAAAACTTCTATATCTCCTACTCTTTCTTTAAAAAAACTTGTAATTTGGTTTGCTTTTGAATCTCTTGCAGAGGTAAGCATAGAGTAATTTTGAGCAATAATTCCCTCTTTTACCTTACTAACAGAAAATCCAGCTAAAACCACAGCTAGTAAACTTAATGAAATTACAATAAGCCCTATAACTTTTGCTTTAATTGTCATCTTCTTAAACATTTGTTTCCCTTATGTATAAATTTTATACATTATAAAATAAAAAGCTTTTAGTTCTGATAAAAATTATTATAAAATATTTTATAATAACGTCTTTTTTATATATAAAGAGCCTATAATTAGGTTTAACTAAACAGTTAATATTTATGAATAATTTATATAATTAGTATTTATAACTAATAAACTAACGATATAGTTTATTTCTTATAAAAAAATATTAATCTAATTTTTTAAATTTTTTGATAAAATCAAAATAAAAACGGAATAAAATGAACATTGAAAAATATTTTGAAAAAAACAAAGTAATTGAAAATTTAGCAAAGTATGAGATTTATTATCAAGTTTCTTTAGGAAAACTATGTTCTCTTACACAAAATGAAAATATAGATTATAATATAGAACTTCAATATGCATTGGGTTCTATCTATGAACTTCTAAAAGATTTATCTTCTTTAGAGAATATTTATGAAATTTTTGAAGATGAACTAAAAAAACAAGCAGCTATGGATGCACTACAAAAGTTTGCAAATGATAATTTAGCTGATGTAAAAACAGAAAAAATTGAAATAGAACACTTTGTTCATGAAATAAATGATAATAAATTTTTCAATAATACAATGACAAAAATTTGCGAAGAAAACAAAAAAACACAAATAAATAAATGGCAAGAAATAATAACTGATGATTTATCAAAAGCTATTATAGAATCTTTAAATCAACTAGAAAATAAATAAAAGTAGAAACTACTTTTATTTAAAAAGAGTGATTAAATCTTTCTTTATCTTTTACCACCTCAGCAGAAGCTACTATATTCATAATCATTTCATCTTTGCTATTTGAAAACTTTCTGATTATTGTTTCACAAACTTCCAAAAGTTCATTTTCATTACTTAATTGACTTAAAATAATTGATTTATTGTATAAAGCCAAAGCTACTTGCTTTTGAATTATACCCTGCTGTTTTTCATATTTTATAACAACCTCATCATAAAGTTTTAGGGCTTTTGAAAGCTTATTTATTTCTCTATATCTTCCAGCTTTATTGACATAAGCTTTAGCAACCAACTCTCTTATATTTTCATTTTCATAAGAACTAAAGTTCTCTATTAAATAATCATAAGCTTTTATAGCCTCTTCGTTTTCATTTTCTTTTGCATGTAAAAGTGCAATATTAAATGAAGCATGAGCTAAGTTTTCAATAACTTCTGGATTTAAAGAGTCTTTAAAATTTGATAGTAACTCTTTATATGTAGCAATAGATTTTTCTCTTTGTTTCAACTGATTTGTACAAACAGCTTTATTTAAATAAGCTTTTACTAAAACAATCTCAAGTTGAGAAGAAGTATCTTCAATAAATTTTTCAAGTAAATTATTATAACACTCAAGCTCTTTATCAAAAGCTTTCATTTTTGCATATATTAATGCTTTATTATAGTAACTATATGCAAGATATCTAAAAATTGTATCATCTTTAGTATCTTTAAACTTTTCTATTATTTCATCATAAGTATCAATAACTTCTTGATCTTCATTTAAATTTGTAAGAGCTGAGGCTTTACCCATAAGTGTATAAAATATATCAATTGGCGTACCTTGGGCTAACTCTAAAAGTTCAGGTACTAGAAGTAAAGCTTCATCAAATTCTTTATCTTGCATTTTCTGATTAAACTGACCATATAAATATTCAAAATTTTCGTGATTCAATTTCATCCTTTAAAATTTAATAATTATTTTTATCAAAAATATACTTGATTTATTATTAAAGCTTAGTTCTTAAATAATTTTCTATCATAGGACGATAATCCTTTCTACAAACTAAATGTGCATCAAAATCACTTTGTATTCTTGTGAGCTTTAGTTTATCTGTATAACCAAACTTATCTATGATACTTTTTGAAAGTAACGTGACACCATATCCTGCTTTTGTAAGTCCTAGCATTAGCTCATAGTTTTGTAAAGCTAATGTTTTATACTCCAAATCACTATTTTGCTTTGCATAATCTTGTAGATGAAGACAATAAGCACAAGTATCTCTATAAACTAAAAGATTATTCTTAGCTTCTTTATCTTTAGGTTCTACAAAATATATCTCATCTTTAAAGATATTTAGAACTTCTAAATCTTTATGGTTTGGATTTCCATTTATAAAAGCTATATCTATTTGATAATCTAAAAGTTGCTCTACTAAATTTAGACTACTATCTATGTTAAACTCTATTTTCATATCTTGGAAGTCTTTATTTAACTGCTCTATTATAGGAATAAGTCTGATGGTTGCATTTGATTGGGTTGTTCCCATCTTTAGAACTTCTTGATGATTTATATTTCTCATTTGTGAAGTTGCTTCTTCTACTTTTTTTACAATATCAACAGCAAAAGGGTATAGTTTCTCACCCTCATTTGTAAGTACAACACCTCGGTTTGTTCTATGAAATAGACTATAGCTCAAGTTTTTTTCAAGCTGTTTGATTCTTGAAGTTATGTTTGACTGAGTATAGCCTAACTTTTTGGCTGCACTAGATATGCTTTTTTCATTTTTAACAGTAATAAATGCTTTTAATAAATTTGAGTCCATAAAAATCCCTATAATCTTTTGTGTTTAAATAGCTATTGTTTGAACTACTAAACCAACAGCTATGATGAATAGCAAAGCTTTTAAAATCTTAGCATAAAACTTCGCATCGATTTTTTTCTTTATTTTTATACCAAAGTACAAACCAATAGCAACTAAAAACATACTAGCAAATGATATTTCAACAGCTGTACTACTAAATGCTCCAAAATATACAAAAATTGCTATCTGCCCTACTTTTGTAAATAAAAAGCATAAGTTTGATAGCTGAATCGTATCTTTTTTAGAGTATTTAAGCTCTAAAGTGTACATGATAGTCAAAGGTGCTACAACATTTGTAAGACCTGATACAACACCACCAATCAAACCTAAACCATAAGTAGAAGACTTAGGATAAGAAGAGATAAAAGTAGCTCTAACTTTTATAGCTGATTGAATCAAATAAGCAAAGATGATAAAAGCTAATAGCAACTTAAAATACTCAGAATTAAAATAAACAAGTATATAAGTTCCCACACAAGAGCCAATCACCATAAGAAGTATAATAAACCAAAACTTCTTCAATGCCTCAAAAAATTTCCCTTCACTTAAAATACTAACCAAATTCACAATCATAGTAGGAACAATAATATAAGTAATAGTTGTTTGAATATCAGTAAAAAGTGCAATAACAGGCGTAGAAATAAGCCCAAAACCAAAACCAATACTTCCATGAATAAAAGAAGAAATCAGTATAACAAGAGTAAAAACAATAAGAAATTCAGTTTCCATATCATTACCTTTAATATTACATATAACTATGTGTAATACCAAATAGTATTACTAATCATTATATCAGAAGTTTATTAAAGGGGTTTGAATTTGTTTAAAGAGTAGAAATTAAAGATTCAATATCTTTTTTTAATGGTTTAATTCTGTTTGAAATAATTTCCCATATTTCATCAGCATCAATACCAAAATAATTATGAGCAACAATATTCCTAAAATCTTTAATTTTTTGCCATGGAATATTAGAATTTTCTTTTTTAAAATTATCATCAAGTTTAGAAATCATTTCACCAATAATAACAAACTGCATCATTGTTGCATCAAAACTTTTTTCATCATGATAAAAATCATCAGCAATTAAAAAATCTTTTGTATAATTTTCTATTTTTTCTATAGATTCTAAAATAGAAAGTAAAGATAGCTTTTCTTTAGACATACTCAACTTCTTTTAAAATCTCTTGTTTTGCTAAAGGTCTTAAGTACTTTTCTCTAGCTATATCAACTTTTGTATTGAAGTAGTTTTCTAATGTCTTTTTAAATAAAGTCTTTTTTTCATGAATATCTGAAAGATTGTTTTCAAGTTCAATAAGAATATCAATATCACTATTAACTGTAGCATTACCTTTAGCATAAGAACCAAATAAACCAAGTTTAGTAATACCAAACTTTTTTGAGAATTCACTTTTATGTTCTGATAAGTAGTTGATAATATATTGTTTCGTCACTTTTTAATCCTTTTTAGATATGTAATTATATCATATAAAGTTAAGCATACTCAACTTATCTTATTTCTTATTATGATTTTCAAAAATATCTATATATTTTAGTAGTCTTTCTTTCATTTCTTGATTTTCAAAAGAGTTTGCCCAATCTTTTAACTCACCAAAAGACCAATTTTCAATAGAAATATCTTTAAACTCTTCTTTCCACTCTTCTATTTCATTATCAAGCTCTGAATCTCTTGCTTTTTCTAAAAGAGTTAACATGTTGTATTTAATAAGCTCATTTTTATCATCTTTTACAAGCTGAAAACATAAATTTAAATCTTGATGTGAATTTGATTTATTTAGTATTAAATTTGTTTCTATTTTATTTACTAAAGCTTTAGCAACTTGATTCAAAATACTATTATCTTTTGAATCTTTGAATCTTTCTACTACTTCAGCATATACTTTTGTTGCTTCTCCACTTCTATTTAATTGTCCAAGACTTACACCCTTATTATATAAAGCTTTTGCGACTTTTTCTAAAATACTATTATCTTTTGAATCTTCAAATCTTTTTACTACTTCATCATATACTTCTAGGGCTTCTTCACTTCTATCTAATTGTCCAAGTGTTACACCCTTATTATATAAAGCTTTTGCAACTTGTTCTAAAATATTATTATCTTTTGAATCTTCAAATCTTTTTACTACTTCATTATATACTTCTATAGCTTCTTCACTTTTTTCTAATCGATCTAGAGTAATTGCTTTAAACCATAGAACTTTTGATAAACTATTATCACTTAAAGCTTCTTTTTCTAGAATATTTAGATCCTCTAAAGCTTCTTGATAATTTTCTTTAACAAATTTTGAAACAAACAATTTATATTTGTCTTCAAAAGTGTAATCATTCTTATTTTTAGATGACTTTATCTCTTGAATTTCTTCTTCTAATTCTTTCTTTTCATCTTCTGTATATTCTTTTTCATCTAGTAACTTTATTTTATCTTCTAGTTTTTGAGTTAGTCCTTCATTTCTTTCAAATAATTTTTTAGCCCTTTCATCAATCTCTTCCAAATAAACATCAACTTTTGATTTAAATTCCTCATCAGCTTTTTCATCTATCCATTTTTTTAGTTCTTTTTCTGCTGCTAATTTAGCTTCTTTTTTTGCACTATTTGCGTAACTTCTATTTACTAAGAAAACCACTAAACCTGTAAGAATAGCAATTAATGAAAATCCAATCCCCCAATAATTTAAGTTCGAATGAACATCCTCAATTCTTTTATCTTGTCTATCAATTATATTTTTATAATTATCTAAAGAGTTATTATCTTTTCTTAATTCATCTAATTTATTTTCTAACTCTTTTATCTCATTTTCTTTTAGTATTATTTGCCCCATAATAAGAGTGATTTTTTCATCATTTATTTTTGGAGCATATTCTTGTGAAGTTTTGAGTTCAAATAGTTTTTGATTTATTTCTTCATTTGAAGCGAAAAGAGAAGATAGAAATATAAAAGTTAAAATTATAGATTTAAAAAAAGAGTTGTGCATAAAATTGTCCCGTGAATTTTTGAACACATTTTATTATTTTATAGCTATATGTGAGGTTAAAATACTTTAGTGATTTATTTAATAGAGCTAGTTGTATGAAGATTCAAGGCGAAATTAGATTTTGACGATTGAGCCTACATTTAGTAGGTGATTGAGTCAAAATCTAATTTCAACGCGGAAGGTTTATGCAAATAGCTCTATTAAAGAGCTTTTGCTGTGATTCTTGATAGTCTTTGTGCAAATGCTACTGCGTCTGTGATATCCATACCTTCACTTAATTTTGCTTGGTCTAATAGTACCCATGATACATCTGAAACTAATGCTTCATCAGATAAACCATTTAATTTTGTCACGATTTCGTGGTCTGGGTTGATTTCTAAGATTGGTGCTGCTTCTGGCATTTCTTGTCCCATTGCTCTCATCATTTGAGCCATTTGTGCCATTTGAGCATCACCTGCGTCTTTTACTACACAAGATGGTGACTCACTTAGTCTGTTTGTAACTCTTACATCTGAAACTGACTCACCTAAAATATCTTTGATTTTTTTAGTGATGTCTTCAAACTTCTCTTCAACTTCTTTTTTCTCTTCTTCTGATTGCTCTACTTTTGGAGCTTCACAAGCTGTGATGTCTTTGAATTCCCACTCTTTGTATGCACCATACATTGGAGTTACGATTTCATCGATTTCTTTGTCATCTAAGATTAAAACTTCGATGTCATTTTTCTTGTATGCTTCTAAAAGTGGTGAGTTTCTAAGAACTTTTTCATTTTCACCTACGATATAGAAGATAGCTTTTTGTTCACTGTCAGCAGCTTCTTTATAAGCTTCTAATGAAGTCATTTTTCCAGCTTCTGCTTTTGTAGATTTAAATCTAATTAACTCTAAGATTTTATCTTTATTTGTGAAGTCTTGATAAGCACCCTCTTTAAGTGGTCTGTTGTATTGTTCAATAAATTCAGCATACTTTTCTTCATCTTTAGAAAGTTTTTTGATTTCAGATAAAATCTTCTTAACAGATGATTGTTTGATGTTTGCTAAGATTCTGTTTTCTTGTAAGATTTCTCTTGATACATTTAGTGGTAAATCTTCACTATCGATAATACCTCTAACAAATCTTAAGTAAGTTGGTAATAACTCTTTTTCATCATCAGTAATAAATACTCTTTTAACATAAAGCTTAACACCTGGTTGGTAATCAGCTCTGTACATATCCATAGGTGCAGTTTTAGGGATGTAGAAAAGTGTAGTATACTCATTTACACCCTCTGCTTTTGTATGAATAGTAACTAATGGATCTTGAGAATCATGAGAGATTGATTTATAGAAGTCGTTGTACTCTTCTTCTTTTACTTTTGATTTTGGTTGCATCCATAAAGCTGTTGCTTCATTGATTTTTTCATGTCTTTTTTCAGTTGTTTTTTTAGCTTCTTTTCCAGCTTTTTTATCTTCTTCGCTTAACTCTTCTTCTACTTCTTCACTGTAATTTAAGAAAATTGGGTAAGCGATGTGGTTTGAGTATTTACCAATAATATTTTCAATTCTTGCTTTACTTGCGAATTCTTCTGCTTCTTCATCTTTAAGTTTGATGTAAATTACAGTTCCTGAAGACTCTTTTGTACAAGGGGATAAATCAAACTCACCAGTACCATCAGAAGACCACTTATAAGCAGTTTCTTCACCAGCTTTTTTAGAGATAACGTCTACTTTTGAAGCTACCATAAATACAGAATAGAAACCAACACCAAACTGTCCAATTAAGTTTGAGTCTTTTTTAGCATCACCTGTTAGGGCTTCAACAAATGATTTTGTTCCTGATTTTGCGATAGTACCAATAGAAGCGATTAAATCTTCTTCATTCATACCAATACCATTATCAATAATAGTTAAAGACTTATCAGCTTCATCAAAAGAGATATTAATCTCACCTGACCAATCTGCATATTGTTCTTTTAACTTATCATCAGTTAATTTTAAATAGTTTAACTTATCAATTGCATCACTTGCATTTGAAACTAACTCTCTTATAAAAATCTCTTTATTTGAGTATAAAGAGTGTGTCATTAAATGTAATAGTTGTCCTACTTCTGTCTGAAATTGATGTTTTGCCATTCTAATTTCTCCTATAATTTTTAAATTTTATTTTGATAATTTTAACAAAACTTTATAAAAGAAAGCTAAAGTTTAGATAAATTTTAGCACTTTTATCAATCAAGTGCTAATTTTATATACTTTTTCAACTTTACATTTGTTAAACAAAATTAAAATATAATTATTTATTAATTATAAAAAGGACTCAAGATGTTAGGAAATATTATAAATAAAAAAAGTATTTATTATGCGACAACTTTGTTTATTGCTTTACTTGTTGGTTTTTATGGTGGAATAGTAGATATACTTCAAACAAATGCTGTTTTTGAAGTAAATAAAACCTTACAATATCCACTATACTTTTTCCCTATGCTTGGAGTATTCAAAATCTTAGGAGCTATTGCTTTACTTTTACCTAGAAATTTTTCTACAATAAAACAGTGGGCTTATGCAGGTTTTACTTTTGATTTTATTGCTGCTTCATATTCACATTTTGCTGTTGGGGATTCAGTTGACAAAGTTATTACACCTTTAGTGATATTAGGTATACTTGCTATATCTTACTTTTTAAAAAATAAATTTTAATTTATTATATAAAAAAAAGATATAAATAGATAGACTTACAAAATAGATAAACTAAAGGATAAAATTTTGGATAAAAACAAATTTTTAGAAGATTTAAATGAAGTATATGAGTACTTAGATGCTCAAAAATCAAATATAAATAAACTAATATCACACTTAGAAAATAAAGATTATGAAAAACTAACTATCATAGATGAGTTTGCTAAAAACTTAAACTTAGATATGAAAGATGATTTAAGATTTGCACTTGTTACTAGACTTGTAAGTTTAAGAGATGATTCACTTGTTCAAGTACTTAAAAAGTACGAAAAAAGTGAAGAAGAGATTATAGAACTTCAAGAAAAAGCATACTGCTTTGTAAGAGACTTTTGGCATGAAAAGCATAAAAATACAGTTGATTACATCAAAAATAACAACTTACTAACTCCTTTTTACCAAGAGATTTTCCAAGGTGTTTACAATGTAGGTCTAAAAATGTCTTCATGGCAAAGTGCCTGGACTGCACATATTATAAATGGTATAAATAAAGAGTTATTAGCTAAATTTGATGGTGATGAGTCAAAAGTATATGAATACTTAGAGAATAATCATCTTTATGACTTAGGTCACAACGATATGATAGCAGATAGATCATACTCAGCACTTGTAAAACAAAAAGAGGATTACAAATCACAGGCATATATCAAAGCTTTCAAAGAGCAAACAACAGCTGTAATAGATGAACTTGAAGATTTTGAAGAAAAACTAATTGAGCTTGAAGATGATGTATATGGTGAGAGATGGAACTATATTTTATATATCCAATCACTAATCAAAGCCTTTAGTGAGGACAAAGAGCATAAACTAGTAGCAAAATGGGCAGATGTAGATAGAGCTTGGATGAAAGTAAAAGCACCAATTCAAATAGGACACCCTTTAGAGTACTATGAAGATCACTTTAGAAAAGCAGTAGCTCTTGAGTGGGATATAAGACTTTCAAACCCACAGTTTGCACAAAATGACCACAGAGTAACAAAAATCAAATCAGCTTTTGCAAAAGTATTTGATAGAATTGAGCAAACGCAAGAGTACAAAAACATCTATGACTTCTCACTAAAATCACTTGATAAAGTTCAACTTTATATAGGAAGACCTGCTGTGTTTTTTGGAGCTGAGTTCAATGGACTATTTTCAGCCCAAGTTGTACCAAATGATGAGATAGTTTCAAAAGAAGAAGGTAAAAAAATCTTTGCCTTTAGTGATGAAATACTTCAAAGCAGTCGTGCAAAGCCATTTTTAAAAATCTCAAAAGAGACTTTTGGACAAGAGTTACTTACAGAAGATAGAACTTTCCTTTTCAATGAAACTTCAAAATGGCATCAAGTTTACGATATCACTACTATTGGGCATGAGTTTGGTCATATTTTATGGTGTGATGATGAAACAGAATCAGCTATGAATAAAACAGGAAACTTCAAAAATATAGAAGAGTTCAAAGCTACAACAGGTGGATTAGTTTCATTTTTCTTAGATGAACAAGATGATGAAAAAGAGCTTGAAAGACAAGTACTTATTGACACAGTAAAAAGAGCTGTTGGACTTATGGGATGGATGGAAGTAGATGAAGTTCAACCATACTATTGTGAAGGGCTTATTCATTTAGCTGGACTTTTTGATAGTGGCATTTTAGATTGGGATGAGAAAAACCTAATCGTTAATATGAGTGATGAAAAACACGAAGCACTTAAAAAGTGGTATATTCAAACTTACACTGATTTAGCAAAACACTACCTTGATAAAAAAGACGCAACACAGTTCTTAAATCAATACGCAGTAAAAGAAGAAAAATACTTCATGCCAGTAAACAAAAAAATCAACTCATTTGTAAAATACTACTTCAAAAGATACCAAGAAATTGGTCAAGAGTTAGATACAGAAGATAAAAAAGAAAACTATATAAAATAAGAGGATTAAATCCTCTTATTCATACATAACAACTCTATCAAAATACAAAAAATAATGTTAAAATAATTAAAACTGTTAAAAGGATATATAATGAAAGTATTATTAACAGGCTCAACAGGATATATAGGTAGAAGATTAAAACATAAACTACTAGCAGATGAAAACATAAATTTACGTCTTTTTGTTAGAAATAAACAATCAGTTACCTTAAAAGACCCAAAAAAAATAGAAATAGTAGAAGGTGATACTTTTGATAAAGAAGCTTTAAAAAAAGCCCTTGAGGGAGTTCATACTGCATTTTATATGATTCATTCACTAAACAGAAAAGATTATAAAAACCTTGACAAAATTTCAGCCCAAAACTTTGTTGATATTGCAGCTTCTTGTGGGGTAAAAAGAATTATTTATTTAGGTGGGCTTGGAGTTGAAAATGAAAACACAAGTGAACATCTTCTTAGCCGACTTGAAACAGGACAGGTTTTAAGTTCAAATCCAAAAGTTCAAACTATTTGGGTGAGAGCTGGTGTTATTATTGGTTCAGGAAGTACAAGCTTTGAAATCATTAGAAACTTAACAGAAAAACTTCCAGTTATGACAACTCCAAAATGGGTAGATACAAAAGCCCAACCAATTGCTATTTCTGATGTATTGAGTTACTTATATGAATCAATTTATTTAAAAGAAGAAAAAAATCTTGTTATTGATGTGGGAGCTGAACAGTTAACTTATAAAGAGATGATGTTGAAAACAGCAGAAGCTTTAAATTTAAAAAGATATATTATTCCTCTTCCTTTCTTATCTATTACCTTGTCATCTTATTGGCTAAATCTATTTACTCCTGTTAGATTTGGTGTTGCTAAAGCTTTAATTGAGGGCTTAAAATCAGAAGTTATAATACAAAATGACAATGCAAAAAAATATTTCCCACATATAAAACCAATTTCATATTTAAATGCTGTAAAAAAAGCTGTAGAAGAGATTGAAAAAAATCAAGTAATCAGTAGATGGAGTGATAGGTTTGGAAAGGCTTGGGATAAAGACCATACAAAAGATTTAGCAGATGCTATATTTGTTGATAGAAAAATAGTTCATTATAAAGAAGTTTCTAAAGAGAATATTTATAAGTCTTTTATTTCTATTGGTGGTAAAAAGGGATGGTTTGATTATGATTTTCTTTGGAAAATTAGAGGTGTTATTGATAAAATGATTGGTGGAGTTGGTTTAAAAAGAGGAAGAAGAGACCAAGATAACTTAAGAGTTGGTGATAGTTTAGACTTTTGGAAGGTTGTTGATGTACAAGAAAATAAAAGACTATTACTTTTTGCACAAATGAAATTACCAGGAACTGCTTGGTTAGAGTTCAAAATAGATGATGAAAAACTTATACAGTCAGCCTACTTCTATCCAAAAGGTGTTTTTGGAAGATTGTATTGGTATGCACTTGTACCTCTTCATTATTTTGTATTTACAAATATGATAGAGAGTATTGTTAAAAAAGCAAAAGAAGAGATGTAGCTCTTCTTTTTTTATTTTATATTAGGAGTGATTTTATCCCAACCATCTGGTAGTTCTTCTATTAGATTAAATTCATCTTTAGAACTAGCTTTTTGGGTATAATCTTCTGGTGTTACAAGAACTAATCCACCTTTTAAAATACTTGTAAAAGTATTTGATTCTACTTTTGAACCAGAAAAAATAGAAAACTTAACGTTAAAACCACTTATATCATAAAACTTAGAATTTTTTCTAACTAAACTTGTATATCTATTATCAATTTGACAATGTAATATAACTTTTGAACCATCAGATGAGAGCTCTTTTTTATGTATTTTTCCTATTTGCACAAATTTATAATAAATAGGTGCATTAAGACCAGCTTTTGAAGCATGAATAGAATTTACTTTAAAAGTAATTCCTTTATGTGTTTTATCTATAGGTGGTAGTTTATCAAAACCAGCAAATGAATTTTCAAATATATTTTTAGCTTTTGAGGTTTCTACACCTATATTTACAGCCATTAAAGCTGAACCTACATCTGATACTTGCTGTAAAGATATAACTGGTTTTTTTAGATAAAAAATAGTTCCTTTTTTAGCAAATTTTTCATAGTCTTTAAAAATCTGTGCTTTAACTACTGCTTTTTGTTGTTTATTTAAAAATATATTAGTTACTTTTCCTATCTTTACACCTTTAAAAATAAGTTTTGAAAACTCCTCATGTAAACCCTCAACATCATCAAAAATAATGCTTATACTATTTGAACTATTTTTCAACTCATCATAAGAGCTGAATATTTTTCTTTTTGTATATTTTGTATCTGTATTACTTTCTAAATGAATTGAACCTTCTAAAAAAGAAGTGAAATTATCAATATTTAGATTTACACCATTTAAACTTGCTTTAAAATCAAGCTTTGATTTTTTATAAAAAGCGCTTGTGTTGTTTATATACTTTTTAAACTTCTTATAAATAAAAAGTTTTGCTTTTGACTGATTTTCATCAAAATCTATTGACTTTACAAAACCTATTTCTCTATTTTGATAAACTACAGCCATTGACTTTTCTACTAAAAAACTATTATCAAAATAGGCTGTATATAAACTTCCCTTATTATAAACCCTTTTTAAATCCCTTACATCTTTATAATTTTCATAAAGTTTAAAGCTATCTTTTGAAAGTTTTTGAGTTCTTTTTTCACTTAATATACCAATAGCACCATTTATTAGTGGCTCAAATCCACTATAATTTATATCTAAATCTAAAGCTTTAATATCTAAAAGTTTTGAACTCATATCATAAAATAAGGTATGATCATTTACTATATTTTCATATCTTTTATCAAGTGCTACTTTTATTTTTACTTTTTTAAAATTATTTGTAAAATCATAATCTACAACTTTTCCAATAGGAATATTTTTAAAATATAGTTTTGATTTCTTTGTAATAGAATTTAAATCTTTCGCATATAAGGTTATGATTTTATTATCTAAACTCTCTTTTATTTCCTGATAATCTTTAGCTATAAAAAGGTCTTGAAAATCTCCTTTTTTATAATCTAAAGAAACATAATCTCCTTTTACTATATTTCCAAGATCTTCTATTCCATCTATACTTACTTTTGGTCTTTTTATAAAAAAGTCTGTATTTGAAGTAAGTAAGTATTTATACTCATCATAAATAAATGCTTTTGTTGAAATATCTTCACTTGTAAGTCTTAATTCAACTATTTTTCCAACTGTTATACCCTTATAAATTATAGGTGTATTTTCACCTATTCCACTTGCATTTGCGAATTTTATATGAAAGTATTTTTTCTCTTTAAAGTCATCTTTACTTGTATAAAGTAAATGAACATCATCTCTTTTTATTTTTTTAGCATCTTTTTGTGGTGTTACAATAGTAATACCACCAACTATCGCAGAATAAAGTGAGCCTAATTGTACATTTAATCCACTAGGCCCATAGTTTACTTTTAAAGCACTATTCATTACAAATTTAGAGCTTGTATTTACTAGATAATTAAACTTATCATAAATATAAGCATTTAAAAATGCCTTTTCAGCTTTAAACTCTTTTGATACAACCTCTCCTATTTGATACTGATTATAAAAAATAGGTGTTCCAACTTCCAAGTTTTCTTTATCATTGACTAACAAAGTTATATAATACCCATCAGCAGATAGTTCATCATCTGGCCTACTATCAAGTCCTTCAAAAATAAATTTCTCTTTTCCTTTTTCAAACTCTTCTTTTGTTCTAAATTTAGGCGATATTTCTATTTTAAAACCACTAATCAATGTACTTAAACCAGAAACTTTAGTAAGAGAAATAGTTGGTCTTTTTATGTAAAATCTTGAGCTTTCACTTGCTACATATTTAGCAACTTCATTTTTTACAAGAATATTTACCTTTACACTTTTTAAATCTTCATGAAGTTTAATATTGGTTACTTTACCAAGTTGAAGTCCTTTATATTCTAAGGGTGTTACATTTTCTTTAAGTCCTTCTGCACTTTTAAAAACAACTTCAATGTTTGTACCTTTTTTCATATAAGACTCATAGGCAATCCATGATAAAATACCTAAAATAATTAAAGGTAAAATCCAAATAAAAGAAACAGCTCTTTTACTTTTTTCTTCTTTTGGTTTATAAACTATATTCTTTTCATTTTGACTACTCATCCCAAATTATCCTTGTATCAAATCTATATGCAGCTATCATTGTAATTACCACTACTAAAGCAAAAGAGGTTGCAGCAATTCCTCCTTTGATATTAAAAAGTTGATCCATTTGAACTATTGATGCCATAATAGCAACAACATAAATATCAATCATTGACCATTTTCCTATAATCTCAATAAACTTAAATATGAAAAGTTTTGTTTTATTACTCATTTTTACACGTACTTTTAAAGTAGAAAAAATCAGCAATAAACCAATAAGTTTAATAACAGGAATAACTACACTAGCGATAAAAACAACTGCTGCTATAAAATAGTTTTCATATTCTAAAAAACTAATAACACCTTCTAAAATAGTGCTTTGTGTTGTTACCCCAAATTTAGTAATTTCCATCATTGGATAAACCATAGCTGGAATATATAAAAGTATAGCACTTATAACTAAGGCTAGTGATATTTGTAAAGAGTGATATATTCTTTTTCTTACAATATGACCACATCTATCACATACAAAATTATCATAATTTGGCTTTTCGAAAACTTTATGGCAGTTTTTACATGAAATTAAACACTTATTCTTCAAAAACTTCCCTTCCATCAAACTTTATATTTGACATATATAAACAAAATAAATATAAAAGCATTACATAAAAACCTAAATCAAACCTTGTACTATCTGCCATTCCTACTAATTTAATATAAGTTACAATCACACTTATAATAAAAACTTCAATAAACCCCCAATGCTTAAAAAAGTTTAAACTATCATGCAATAAAGTATTTGTAAATAATTTAATATTTGTATGAATTTGAATAAATGAAAATATTATTATAATCGAATTTAAAACCGGAGCTAAAAAAATAGTAAAAAAGACTATTAAAGCAACAAAAAAAAGATTTTGCTCAAATAAAGTCAAAATAGTATCATATAATGTTGATTTTAGATGTGAATTATTTATATCCAAACTTATAAGTGGATAGATATTTAAAAGTACAAAAAGTAAAAGTGCAGATATAGCATAAAATAGTGAATCTAAACTATGATTATTTTCAATTGAAAGTTTGCTTGAACATCTAGGACATTTGATTTTTTTATCCCAGGTTTTCTTTCTTTTTTCTACAAAAAGTCCACACCCATAACATTCAACTATATTTTTTGTATCTATTGACATTGTTGGCCTATTTTTTTATTGTTATATTTTAACATAATAATCTTTTTAGTGCTTTAATACTTTTAAGTGAGTATTTTACTTTTGCATAGTATTATTACTTCGCTATAAAGCATAAATATAAACAATTTTAATTTTTCAAAGGTTACAAAAATGGAATTTAATATAACACCAGCACAAGTAGGTACTAGACCTCCTGTAGAGAAACCAAGTCATGCTGTATTAGAGTATCTTGGTGAAGAAGGTATGAGAAAACTTGTATCAGATCATTATGATTTACTAAGACAAAGTAATATCAAAGGACTTTTCCCACCAACAGATGAAGGTTTTGCTAAAGCAAAAGAACACTCAGCAGACTTCTTTATTCAAATCTGTGGTGGGCCACAATATTTTAATCAAAAAAGAGGACAGCCCATGATGGCAGCAAGACATGCACCTTTTAAAATCAATCCAGAAGCTAGAAGAGTATGGCTTGAATCTTATGCAATGGTTTTAGCACAACATGATATGCCAGAAGAGTTAAAAAAATCTTTTTGGAATTATCTTGACATCTTCTCTATTTGGATGATGAATACTAACGAAGCTTAAAAAAAAAGCATAAGATATAAAATCTTATGCTTTTATATAAATTCCAACTCCCTTTTCAGAAGCAATATCTATTTTTTCTAATTTTGATTTTAGTCTATGAATTAACTGTCTTCTTGCTACATCAGAACCTTTTTTATCTTTCCAAATAGCAGTATTTACAGCTTCATACTCTAAGATTTCACCCATTGAATTAATAAGTAATGATAATAAAATACTTTCATTTCTAGTAAGGACAATCTCTTCATCACCTTCATATATCTTTTTATTCTCAAAATCATATTTGTATACATCATTTATGTTTTTCATTTTTCTTTTTTCTAAGATTTGATATTTTGAAATAGCGATTTTAATCATAGTATCTAATTCATCAATTCTTATTGGTTTTACTAAATATCCTACCATATTTACAACATCAGAAGCTCTTTTGATTTTTTCTTCATCATTATAAGCTGTTGTAAAAATAATTGGTAAATTATATGTATTTTGTAATATTTTTGAAACTTCAATTCCATCTGTTAAACCTCTAATTTCAATATCAGAAACAACAACATCTATATTTGTATCAAAAGCAACTTCCAAAGCCTCTTCTGCTGTATCAACAATATCAACTACTTCATATCCAAAATTTTCAATAACTGATTTAAGATTTTCAGCTATCATTTTCTCATCTTCAATTAAAAGTATTCTAATTTTATCCATTCTTTTTTTTCCTTAATTACCAATAGCTAATGAATATAAAACCATACAGTTTTCATCTATAAACTCACAAACTTCATCATCATAATAAGCACCTATCCCACTACAAGATATCTTTAAGTAATTACAAGCAAGATATAACCTATGACCAAAAATACCTGCTTTTTGATATAAAGCTTGATAGTTTTTATCTTTTGAAGTTAAGTAAAAAGTAATTGCACTACTTTTTCCTAAATCTTGTTCAAGACATAGATATCCAGCTTTTGATTTAAAATCACCTTGCTTTATAAGTTTTTTATTTTTATATAAACCAATAGGCATATTTTCTACCCTATTTATTACATAAAAAATATCAATTTTCTCATCACAATCAGAGCTGACTATTTGATTTAATATATTTATTATAGATTCATACTGAGCTTTTGAAATAGACTTATTTGAGAATTCTCGTATAGATCTTCTTTTAAAAATAGTCTCTTTAAAAAGCTCTTTATTATAAATAAAGTTTGGTTTTCCTAATTGTACTATTTTATTATTTATTTTAGATGAGAGTTTATAAGCATTTTCAATTAATTCATTTTTTTCAAAAATATCATCACTATTATTTTCATTAGTTTTATGACCATCTACCTTAGGAAGATTCAAAGACAAAGGTTTTTTTAATTCATCAAAAACCTTCCCACACAAAACAATTGAAGTAAAAAACTCTTTATTATCAAAATTAAAAAGTTTATTTATTTTATTCCTATCAAAATCATAAAGAATAGAAAAACTTTTATTATAAAGATATGATGAAGCTTCAAGAGAACCTAAAATATGTCCAGCATCTAATAAACAATACCTAAAAGCTCTATTTTTATATTTCCATGAAGATCTAAAATAAATTGAAGATATAAAAAATATAAAACCATTATAACTTTTATCCAAATTTAGGTTTGCTTCTATCCCCTCTTCTTTATTTAATTTATAAAGTAAAGTTGCACTTGAAGAGCTTACTTCAAAATGATAAATACCATCTTCAAAACCTTCTTCATTTCTAGCTTGAAAATAAATTTCATTTGGATAAAGAGCTCCAGCACTTGGGTTAATTCTTAAAAAGTATTCAACACCTGGATATACTTTTTTAGCGTTTATACCTGCTGTTAAATATAAAAAATTGTGATTATCTAAATTTGTATTTATATCAATACGTTCATATTCTTTTGGATAGTTTTTAAATGTACTTGGTTGATTATTCCAATCAAGCCTGTTAGGGAAAGCCCTAACAGAATAATAAGAATGTTTTGTTTCTTGATGATATTTAAAAAAATCATAAAACTGTGTCATATTTACCTTATTTTTTACTTGTGTTTATTCCTGGATTTTCACTTGTGCCTACATAATCATCTGGTATAGACGTGCTTTTAAAATACGCAAAAACTGCTCCAACTATTAATAAAATAATTATTACATTTCTTACTGTATTTCTTTTTTCTTCAGACTCATTGCCATTGTAGTCATCTATCTTATCCATACTTAATTCATCATCGAAATCTTTTTTTTCCATAATTAAATCCTTTCATTTACTTCATATAAGTATAACTAATTTTATTTTAACAAACAAATGTTAATTATAAGTTAATATTATATCAATGAAACCATTAATTGATTAACCGTAATAGCTATATCTTTTATATCCTTTGTTTCTTTTGCCATAAAAGTATCCAAATGAGCTCTTACTTTATAAAAAATATCTTTTTCATTTGTAACAAAATTAGCAAAAGCAGTATCAGGTTCTTCATTTACTCTTTTAAACTCTAAAACTCTTTTTGTATAATGAACAACAATAAAATCTATAAACTGTAAGACTTGATTTCTTAATGTCATATCACTTTTATTTGTTATTTTTACTCTATTTAAAGCAATTACAATTTCTAAAATATTAAACTCATGAATTAATGAATAGAATAAAATAATTACATCTTTAAATGTATGATGAGTATCTTCTTTAATCATGATAGCAGCAATAGCAAATCTTAAATAATCAATTACTGAGAAAAACTGATTAAAATCAGCATCATTTTGAATTAAAACTTCTATTTTTTGATTATGAACTTCAGATAATAGCCTAAATAGTTCTTCTTTATGATCTAAAATATGTGAAGAATCTAACTGATTTTTATTTAGGTACTTTAACATCCATCTTGTACTTGCATATAAAGTATACTCTAGTTTATTTATAAGCTTATACTGTTTTTCTACACTCATTACATAATCTTGATTATAGATTTTTTGTCTAATTACTCTAGCCCCAAATAGCTGTTTTATTATTAGATAAGATTTGATTTTTAATAAAAACTTATCAATACCTAACTTTTCAAAATCACTTACAAAAGTACACCCTTGAGAATTTATAATAATATCTGCCATCATTGTAGCTATTATTTCTCTTTTTAGTGGATGAGTAGAAATATCATGTTCATAAGCACCAACAAAAGATTTAGGGAAATATCTGTATAAATATTGTTGAGCAAATTGTTCATCAATTAAATTTGATTCTAATAATATTTTTTTAACAAAAATTTTACTGTAAGATAATAAAGAACCTAACACTGGTCTTACAATTGAACCATGTATATCTACTATTTCACTAATATTTTCATTTTTAGGAATATAGAAATCTCTTCTATTAAATGCTTCAACATTATTTTCTAATACCTCTATAGTTTTTATAAAATCATTTAAATATTTTCTTGAAAAATGTTCATCTATTGAAATTACAAAAGCTTGATCATAGTTATTTTGTAAAACCATATCTACAACTTGATCTGTTAAAGAATAAAGTGTTTCTTGAACTTGCTTTTGTGTTAAAACTCCTTGTGTTTTTATACTATTAAGTAAAATTTTTAAATTTACTTCATGATCTGATGTATTAACTCCTGCTGCATTATCAATTGCATCTTGATGAATTCTTCCACCAGTTAAAGCATACTCTATTCTTGCTCTTTGAGTAAATCCAAGATTTCCACCTTCACATACAATTTTTGCTTTAATTTCATTTGCATCAACTCTTACTGCTTCATTTTGTTTATCACCTAAATCTAAATTATTTTCATCACTTGCTTTTACATAAGTTCCAACTCCACCATTAAATAACATATCTACTTCAAGTGTTAATAATCTACGACATAATTCCTCTCCTGAAATTACTTTTTTAGTAGTTCCTAATAGTTTTTTTATTTCAGATGAAAGATTTATTTCTTTATCACTTCTTTTGAATACTCCTCCACCTTTAGAAATAAGTTTTGTATCATAGTTTTTCCAACCACCATTTTTTGACTCAAAAAGTCTTTTTCTCTCTTTAAAAGATACCTTTAAGTCAGGATTTGGATCAATAAATATATCACTGTGAGAAATAGCAGCAAGAAGTTTAAATTTTTCAGATTCAATCATTCCATTTCCAAAAACATCTCCACTCATAGAACCAATTCCTACAACTGAAACTTCATCTTTGTAAATATCAATACCTTCTTCAATAAAAAACCTCTTAGTAGACATGATAGAACCACGTGCTGTAATTCCTAAATCTTTATGTCCATATCCATTACTACCACCACTAGCAAAAGCATCACCTAACCAATAGTTTCTACTTATTGCTATATTATTTGCCACATCACTCATTGCAGCAGTTCCCTTATCAGCAGCAACTACAAAATATGGATCATCACCATCATAAGCAACTATATCATTATTTTTAACAACTTCTCCATCTACCATATTATCAACTAAATCAAGGTTTGCATTAATAAACTCAGAATAAACATAAGTAAAAAACTCTTTTGTAATATCAGCAGTATTTTTATTAATTACAAAACCACCTTTTGAACCATCAGGTATAATAATAGAGTTTTTACCTTCTTGCGTAATCATTAAAGATTTAATCTCTTGTCTATAATCATCATGTCTATCTGACCATCTAAGACCACCTCTTGATACCTTTGACATTCTTAAATGAACCCCATAAAAATCTTGATGATAGATAAAGTTTTCAAAATTTGGTTGTAAACCTCTTAAGTCTTTGCCAAAAGTTCTTGTATCAATTTTAAAAGAAACAGTCTCTTTATCTAAAAAATAATTTGTTCTTAAAAGTGATTTTAAAAATAAGAATGTAATATTTAAAACTTTGTCATCAATAATTTGAGGAATTGCTTTAATTTCATCTTTTATTTTTTCTTCAATTAAAGTTAATTCTTTTTTTCTATCTTTTAAATTTGGATCAAATTTCGTTATAAAATACTTAACAAACATACAAGCTAATCTATCATGCTTTGTAAGTGTGTTTAAAATAGTTGCAGAATTTATAGTAAGTACTGCTTGATCTATATACTCTATAAAGGCTCTTAAAAGTTTTATTTTTTTTATTGATAAATTTTGCTTATATACTAAACAAAATGCCTTAGAATGCTTAATATTTGAATCTTTTAAACTACTAGCAATAACATATTCTAAGTTATCTTTGGCTTCTTCTAATTTTGAAATATCAGGAACATTCAAGTTAAATCTTGAAATATAAATCTCTTTATTATTATGTGAAACATTATATGTAACTTCATCAATAATTTCAAAGCCAATATTATGCAATAAAGGAGTTATATGAGATAAAAATAGTTTTTTTGTAGAAAAGATTTTTATATATTTTGTATCTTTTCCATCTAAAATTTTAGAAACAATCCCTTCTTTTAAAACCTCTTCAAAAAGCTCATCGCTAACTGCTAAATCATCAGGTGTTAAAAGTTGTGAACAAATTGCTTGCATATCCGAATTAGCCATCAATTTTTCCTTTTCTTATTAAGTTATTTTATAATATCTTACTCTTTATAAGTTAAGAAATGATTAAAAGCTTGGGTTTTTTATAAAAAAATAATATATTTGTTACTAGGATGTAACCTTAAAAAAATGTGCATTTAAAAGCTTGATTAAATCTTTAGGGTTTACTTCAATATCTAAACCTCTCTTACCACCACTTACAAAGATAGTTTGATAGCTTCTTGCACTTTCATCAATAACAGTTTTTAATCTTTTTTTCTGCCCTAAAGGAGATATTCCTCCAAGTAAATATCCTGTTACTTTTTGAGCTTCTTGTTTATTTGCCATCACAGCTTTTTTAGTTTTAAAAGCATTTGCCACTTCTTTTAAATTTAGCTGCTTTGAAACAGGAAGAACTGCAACTACTAATTCTTTTGGTGATAATTCAACTAAAAGTGTCTTAAAAACTTGGTTTTCATCAAGATTTAATTTTTGGGCTGCTTCTTGCCCATAGTTTTCACAAGCAGGATCATGGTCATACTTATGTATTTTAAATTCACATTTATTTTTTTTAAGTAAATTAATTGCTGGTGTCATTTAAAATAAAACTCCTTTTTATTTTTTCTTCACCATTTAAAATAATAGAGATAAAATGCTCTCCCAAATAGTGTTTTCTTGTAGTTAAGTCTTTAAAACTTTGCTTTTTAACAAAGCTTTTAGTTTTTGTTTTTTGTTCATTTTGACTTATCATAAATACTTTTTTAGAATAATTACCATTAGCTTTTTTATAATAAATAGCATATTCTACTCTTATATTTCCTAACTTATCAGTACTTTCAAGATTAAAAGAAAAATTAAATATACCTTCTTTTTTTACACAAGAATCATAATTAAAATCTATTATGTTTATATGAGAAGCTACTTCATATCCAAAAAGTTTTAATATTTTACTATCACCTTTTTTAAGTAGTGTTCTACTTGCATGCTTACATATCCAATCAAGATTTTTATTTTTACCAAGATTTTTAGAAACAAATTCTATTACTATATTTGGATTATCTTTTGATATGTCATTTAAATTATTAGCAACACTTTTTTGAACATATTTGCTCTCATCATTTTTAAGAAGTTCAATTATTTCCAAAACTTTTGAAGGATTATTTTTAAATCGAGGAAGAGACACTCCCCAAGGAAGCCTTGGACGACATCCCTCACTTGATAATCTTCTTAAATGTTCATTTTCACTCTTTGCCCAAAGTCTCATTTGCTTTAAAGTTTCTTCTTCATATTTTAAAATAAATGCTCTTATAGCAAATTCACTACTACTATCAATTGTAAAAATTTCTAAAGCCATCAAAGAGTTTTCCAAATCCTCTAAGCCAAAAACTTCCACAAAGTCTTGAAAAAACATAGCTTCAAAACCAGTAAAACTACGTGATGTTTGTTTTAAAACCTCTAATTTTTTTTCATAAGAGAAAGGCAAATGCTTATTTAAAGAAATAGCTATATGTCTCATTCTCTCTTTTAATTCTAAGTTTTTCCAAGTTTGATTAAAAATAGAAGTTTCAAAAGCCTGTTTATCAAAATCTTTATAAAAAACTTCAATCTCTTTTGCTAAATTTTGTATGTACTCATTAGTATATACATTTTTTAAAAGTTCTGCCAAAATTTACTCTTTATTCACTAATTAAGATTAACTTTCCTGTTTTAGGGTCTTTATAAACTTGTCCTAAGGACTCATATCCCTTACTTGAGTTTTGATTGTTTTTTAAATCTTTTGGAATATTAGCTAACTCTTTGCCTTGTTTTATTTCTTGTTTTTGCTCTACATTAAAATGATCTTGTAAATTTGGATTTATAGCTACAAGGGCTGCTATTAAACCACAAGCAAAAACTAAAATAATATCAACTAAGTTTGCCAAAGGCCCTAAAGGTTCATCATCTTCTTTTGAAAAATGCTCACTTGAAAATCTACTTCTCATTTTGTTTTTCCATAAAAGTTAAAGCATTATCATACCATCTTCTTCTTAGTCTTGCTATTACAAAACCAATCATTCCAGCAAGTAAACCTAAAACAGTTGTATCAAAAGCCACAAGCATAGCTGTACTAAGTATTTTAATATCCCCATCCCCAAGTGCAGCAAGCCCAGGACCTAAGGGAATTAATGTTCCCATAAGTCCTAACATTGGAGAGATTCTTGTGATAAAATCTGCTCTTTCAATTCTTTTTTTTGCATGAGCTAAAACATAAGAAATATCACTATTATTTTTAAGTTTATTTATTTCACTTAATCGTTCCCCTAAAGTAATTCCCACTTCATAAACTGCAAAAGCCACAAAAAATAAAAGTGCCCAAGATACAGGTTCTAAAAGAATACTTGTTATTTGGTGCATTAAACCTAATGATATAGATGAAAACATTTATATTCCTTTTTTTCTATTTAAAACAAGTGAATTAAATAAACCTGCAAATAAAACTACTAAAACAGCTATTATCAAGTAGTTTATATAACTTTCATTTGTATTTTTGCTTTCTTCTTTTTGCTTTTTATTTTCTTTTAGTTCTTGCTTTTGTTCTTTTAATTCAATCTCTTTTACTGCTTTATAATCATCTTTTTGAATTTCTTGCTTTTGAAGTTTTGAAGCTTCAACTTTTTGTGCAAGTTTTAAAGCCTGCTCTTTTGAAATATTTTGTTTTACAAACTCATAAATAGGATGATTTGAATGAGTATGCCCACTTCCTGGAATTCCATTTTTTATAATATTTTGTGCAAATCTTTCAGATAGTTCTTTCTTTGTTTTTTCATTTGCTTTCCAAAAGTCTTTTTGAATTGCTACTAACATCACAGCTAAAATATTTGTTTGAACATGAACTTGATGATTTGAAGATAAAAACTCATCTAAACCTAAATCTAATTTATCATCAATATAAACAGCTTTTACTTCTTCCCAAACACCATCTTTAATAATCTCTGGATTAGTTACTTGCCATCCCCATAAATACTCTATAAACTCACTTCCCATAGTTCTAGCACCAGAATATCCCTCTTTCATAAGTGGTTTTATCCATTGAGGATTAAAAAATCTTCCTCTTAATTCACTTAAAAGTGCCGTTTGTAAACCATCAATTTTTAAATCATTAGAGTTTGAATGATTAACCACATAAGACTTTGGTTGTTTATTTGTAAGAGACTCAATAGCTAAATTTAATCCACCTAAATAATCAAAAGTATCATTATTGTCAATTAATCCATAAAGGTTACTTGCTCTTCCAAGATAAGTATTTTCAACCTCTTTTAGTTGTCTTATAAAACTTTTTGTTGCTACTTGTGGTTCATCTTGTATTCCATAAGAATAAGACATTCTTTTAATAAATACTTTTGCTAACTCTTTTCTATCTTCCCACGAACTTGATCTCTCAACTAATCTATTTATACCTGCACCATAAGATCCTGGAGCTGTAGCAAAAACTCTTTGAATAGCTTGTTTTCCTAAAGTTTCATAATTAGCATTTGGAGTTTGCTTTAAAAGTTCTCTTAATTCATTTACAAAATTTGCAGCAACAGCATTTACTTCTAAGCTCTCATTTCCACCTTTTCTTAAATCTCCTAAAGGCTTTAAAGCACTATCAAGACTTAAAGTTAAAGCAGGATATTTCTTCAAGATAGTATCATAAGAAGCATCTAAAGCCATAAGAACTGCTTTATGTAAAAGTGCCAATTGAGTTCCATATAAATCTCTAAAAAGCCCTGAACCTGTAAATAAAATATCATATCTTTTTTGTCTTTTAGTATCTAGGGGTAATCTTTGTAAACCTTTTACAATACCTCTACTATTCCAAATAGGCTCAACTCCTAAAAGCTCTAAACCAAAGGCTATCATAGCTCCTTCATCTCTTACTGTATCAGAAGCCCATAAAATTACTGCTTCTTTTTTTAGAAACTCTTTTTTCTTTTGTTTTGCTTTTAAAGCCAGTTTTACACCTACTTCATAACCTACACTTGAAGGAATTAATCCCCCATCAATTGCATAAAAATTTCTTCCTGTAGGTAAAGCTTCACTTGTTCTAATAGGATCATTTCCTTTTCCAGCTGTTACAAAACCTCCATTTAAAGCATTTAGAAAAGATTCCATTTCAGCTTTTGGTGAAGCTATTAAATTTTCTTTAGTTTCTAGTGAAATTTCATTGTCTTTACTCATTGATTCAAGCATTGTTTTTATAGCTTTATCATTCCAGTTTTTCCCAAATGTATGAAGACCTAAGGGCATAAATTCTTCTTGTAAATGAGTTAAATAATGCCCTACTTCATGAAGTAAAAACTCATCATCAACCTCATCAAAACCAATACCTCTTACTTTTAACTCTTCGTCCATACTAGCAATAATTTCATCTTTTAGATTCATTTTATCAATTGACTCTTTTAATTTTACAATTGCATTTTTTCTAATATTATCATCAACAGCAGCCTCAGCACTTTCAATCAATAATCTCAAATTTAATAAATCATCATATAATTTAGTAGTTGCCAAAGGAGGAGTTAAGTGATCAATCATAATAGCTTGACCTCTTCTTTTTGCTTGTATTCCCTCACCAACACCATCAACAATATATGGATAAATACTTGGAATATCTTCAATAATAAGTGATGGATAATCACTTGCACTTAAACCTACACTTTTTCTAGGCAAGAACTCATAAGTTGAATGTCTTCCAACATGAACAATAGCATCAGCTTTGAAATTATTTTTTAAATAGTGATAAAAAGCTAAGTATTGATGTGTTGGAGGAAAAGATAAATTTGCATGAAGTAACTCTTCATTTAATTCCCATCCTCTTGGAGGCTGTGGAGCTAATATAATATTTCCAAATTTAACAGAAGGGATTAACAGTTTATTGTTCCAAGTCATTACAACACCAGGAAGTTCACCCCAACCTTTTATACCTTCTATTTGTAGATTTATAATGGCATTTTTTAAATCATTTGCATTTTTTAAACTATAACTTTTATTTTCTTTTGCATTTTCTAAAATAGTTTTATACTCTACTTTTAACTGATTCAAAAGATTTATAGCTCTTTGTCTACTTTTACTTCTAACACCATCTAAAGCATGATGTAAATTATCCATAGTCTTAGTCATATAGTCATTTAAAGAGCTATATACTTTTTGTTTTTTTAAACTATTTAAATCTTTTGATTCTTCTTTTATAAACTGTTCAATTTTTATATGTAAAGCTTCCAAAGGGCCTTTTGTCATCTCTCCTTGAATATCTTTTGGAAGAGTTTCAAAGTATTTTTTATACTCTTTTACACTTAGTTTTTCTACATTTTTACTTTGTTGTTCTAAAGCTTGTCTATCATTTGGAAGATTTACACCTTTTTGTTGAAGTAAATCAAGTAAAGCCTCATGAGTAGCTGGTAATTCCCCTACTTCGTAACCTGCTTGTTTTAGACTTTTTAACATCTCAAAAAGTGTTGTAGGTACATTTAAATTATCTGCACCAATATTATGTCGTCCTGGAGGATGATTATAATAAACAATTGCTATTTTTTTATCTTTATTATTTTTTTTATTTAAAAGCATCCATTTTTTTGCTTTATTAACTAAATTTTTAATTTGTTTATCAAGTAATTTTAATTCAAAAGTATTTGCTCCTGTTAAAGTATCAACTTTTGCTAAATCATTTATGGCAACAACATGACTTTGTCCTATTCCTTGAAGTTCTGGCATAGAAACTCTATAGTGAACTGAATTTTTATCTAAACCTTGTGAAGATAATTCATAAGATAAAGAAGAGCTATCTAAGACTTTTATAGCTTTTAAAATAGGGACATTTAAACTTTTAAAACTTTTAAGAACTTCACTTCTTCCTTCACCAGCTCCAATTACAAAATCATGTAAAGATATAATAGAAAAACTTTTATTTTTATCTAAATTTTTTATAATTTCTTTTATACTTTCTACTGCTTTTTTACTTGCTTTTCCCCATGAACTTAAAATAGAAACTGTCTGTAAATTTGAACTATGTTTTAGTTTTTTATGTATTTGCCAAGAAGTACTAGTAGCTTTATCATTATCTAAAATAAAAAGTATATCTTTTGAAAAATCTATACTACTTTTTAACTCTTTTAGAGAATTAATAGTTTTTGAATTATCAGCATTTAAAAAATACCTTATTTGTTTTAACTCTTTAAATTCAGGCCATTTTGAGCTATCTTTTGTATTTAAAGACAAAAATTTAAATAAATTTAAACTATTTTGAACTCCTCTATTATCCCAATACGCTCTTGCTTGTAAATACCAAGCATAAGATTTAAACTCTTCTTGTTTTTGCTTTATAGCATTTTTATATGAGTCTTTAAACTCTTTTTTTGATAAAAGATTTGAAGGTAAATGCTTATAATTGGCATTTGAAATATCTTGATTTAAAGCTAATAACCTTCTATCACCTTGTAAAGCTGTAACAATTTGTTCTTTTTGATAAGTTAAAGACAAAAGCCTCTCAACCAAATCTCCAAAAATAGCTGTATACAAAACAATGTCAGCATTATTTACTAAGCTTTGTAATTGAGCCTGGCTCATATTTAAAACTTGTGATTCAGTTCTTATAGCAATCTTATCATTTGAGTTTTTCAAATAGTGTATTGCACCTTGATTTAAACTTGAAACAGATCTATCTGAAACAATAGAAAAAATAGTTTTTTCTTTTGCATTTAGAGATAAAACACTAAAAACAAAGAAGAAAAAAACAAAAAAAACTTTTAGTTTTTGCATGAAACTTCCTATTAATATTTTTATTAATACAAGAATCATTTAGGGTTATAAACAGTAAATTGTCTAAAAGAAGTAATAAAAATATGCCTACTTTCAGGTCACCCCGCCTGATATTTGCATTTTAATTAATTAGGTCGGTCTTCGGACTTAATGAACTTTTTTAAAGTAAAGTTTCCCTTCCCATCATAAATGACAGTGGTTTAAAACTTTTATATGAATTTCATATACATATTACCGCTGCGGGGGCAGTATAGGAATTACACCTATTTCCCATGAATTATCTAATTCACCTAATTTTTTAAAATTGGATTTTATCTAGTTTTTACTTAATCTCATAATTACTAAATACCTAAATTTACTTCATTTTATACTGTTTATATAAATCGATAATTTCTTTTTTAACTAGTTCTTTTTGATTCTTATCACTAAATTCTTTAACCATAAGTCCAAACTCTTTTAACTGTTTGTTATTTAAATTATCTCCAAAAAACTCACTTATTATAAAAGAAACTCCTCCTTTCCCTGATTGAGAATTAACTCTTATTACATCTTCATATCCTCTTTTTATATCTTTTGGATCAATTAAAAGATAAGGTACATTCCATTCTTTAGATTTATTTTGTCGATAAAAATCTATTCCTTTTTTTATTGCATCTTGATGTCCTCCACTAAAAGCAGTAAAAATCATATCTCCAACAAAAGGATGTCTAGGATTCACTTTTAACTGTGTTTTTTCTTCATACATTTTTTTTACTTTATCAACTATAGATAGATTAATTTTAGGATCAATTCCTTGAGAATAAATATTAAAAGCAAAATTTATCAAATCTAAATTACCTGCTCTTTCTCCATTCCCAAAAAGTGTTCCTTCAACTTTTTGAGCTCCTGCTAATACTGCTAATTCAGCTGAAGCAACAGAAGTTCCTCTATCATTATGGGGATGTACACTTAATATTAAAGCCTGTCTATTTTTTAAATTTTTACTCATCCATTCAATTCTATCTGCATAAATATTGGGCATACAATCCTCTAAAGTATTTGGAAGATTAATAATCATTTTGTTTTTTAATGTTGGATTTACAATATCAATTACCTTATTACAAATTTTTAAAGCAAACTCTAAATTTGTTTGAGAAAAGCTTTCAGGTGAATATTGATAAGTTATATTTCCTTTAAAATTTTTTGTCAATTCAATTAAGTATTCCATAGAATCTACAGCCATTTGTATTATTTCTTCATCACTTTTTTTAAAAACAACTCTTCTTTGAAACTCATTTGTAGGATTATATAAATGAAATATTCCATTATTAACACCTTCCATAGCTTCAACACTTTTTTTAATCCACTCTTTTTTTGCAGGAATTAATACTTGAATACTTACATCATCTGGTACTAAATTCTCTTCTATTAATTTTCGAGTAAAGTTAAAGTCTGTATTGCTTGCACTAGGATAACTTACTTCAATTTGTTTAAAACCCATTTTTACTAAAGTATTGAAATACTCTAATTTATCTTCTATTCCTAAGGGGTTTATTAAAGCTTGATTACCATCTCTTAAGTCAACGCTACAATAAATTGGTGCTTGATTAATCTGTTTATTTGGCCATTCTCGTTGAAGATTTTGGACAATAGGATACTGTTTATACTTTCTAAAGTTCATATATTACTCCGATTATTAGTTTGGTTTGATTTATTGATTATTTAATATTAAGAATTTAAGAGGAAATAAAAAAAAGAAATATATTGATTAAAAACATTTATATTCATAACAAACTCCTTTTTAGATTTAGAGTATTGTAACTTATTTATAAAGTTAATTCTTGTACAAAATTAACATTTTAAATTTTTTTGAAATTGTTTAGGAGTTATTTGAAAAACTCTTTTAAAACTTCTATTTAGATGGCTTTGATCAAAAAAGCCACTTTGTAAAGTAACCTCAACAATAGGTATATTTAAAAGTAATAACTCTTTTGCTTTATGAACTTTCTTATTTAAAATATAAGAGTGAATAGGAATCCCAAAAACTTCTTTAAAAACTCTGATTAAATGAATTATTGATAGATTAAAGACTATAGACAATTCTTCTAAACTTAACTCTTCCAAGTAATTATTATCTAAATATTCTTTAATTTTATAAGCTAAATTACTATTAGTATTATGTAATATCAAACTTAAATCATCAAATCTATCAAAAATTTTTAAACAAAAACATACAAAGTTCTCTTCTTTAAATAATAAAGAATTATTTTCATCAAATATAAGTTCGCATAAATCTATAAAGTTTTTATAATAATCTTCATATAAAATGTGTTCATAGTTTTTATCATAAAAAAGATTTAATTTTTCTAAATAGTTTTTATTTATATATAAAACATAACCATGTTTAGACTCTTCATTTAAAGTTGCACCATGCCCTATATAATTATTTATAATCATTAATTCTTTAGGCTTTAAAATTTCTTTTTGTTTTGTAAATAAAATATTTAAAGAACCTTTTTTTATAGCTGTAATAGTAAGTTCGTCATGTAAGTGTATTTTCTCACATTGTGTTATTTTATCAATATATCTTAACTCTAAAAAGTTTAGTTTTGAGTTTTTAAAAATTTGAGTGTTCATTAAAAAAAAGAAGAACTTAAAAGTTCTTCTTTGAATATTTATGCAAATGCAGGTTGTAAGAAAGGAATTACTTGTTTTTTTCTTGAAAGACAACCATCTAACCAAACTTTTCCATCTTCAAGTTTTGCATCAAATGCTTTTTCAAAGATTGATGAATCTTGTGAAGAAACTAATACTTCTGAACCTTCTTTCATAATATCAGTTAAAAGTAAACATGCTGTATGTAAACCATTTTCTTCTCTTAACTTATCTAAATCAGCTTGTAACTCATCTTTGATTGGGTCAAAAATAGCTAAATCAACAACTTCTAATTGTCCAATTCCAACATCATTTCCATGCATATCAAATGGTTTATAGTCTCTTAAAATTAAATCTCTTACAGGAGTTCCATCAACTGCTGATTTAACTTTAAACATTTCCATACCAAGTGCACCAAAGTCTTCAACACCTGCAATTTCTGCAAGTTCTCTTACAACCTCAATATCTTTTGGAGTACAAGTTGGTGACTTAAAGATAACTGTATCACTTAAAATTGCACATAACATAACACCAGCAATATTTGCAGGAATTTCTACACCATGATAATCATACATCTCTTTTACAATCGTATTTGTACAACCAACAGGTCTAATCCAACACTCTAAAGGTGCATCAGTTGTAATATCACCTAATTTATGATGATCAACGATACCAACAACAGTTGCTTCATCAATATCAGCAGGAGCTTGTCCTTTATCAGAATAGTCAGTAATAAATAATTCACAACCTGCAAACTCAGTTTTAAGTTCTGGTGCTTCAAAGCCAAACTTATCTAAAATAAATTGTGTTTCAGGAGAAACCTTACCTTGTCTTGCTGGAATTGCGTCTCTTCCAATTTTGTTTAAAAGGTATGCTAATGAAATCGCTGAACAGATAGAATCTGAATCAGGAGTTGTATGTCCACATGTATAAATTGCCATTATAAAATATCCTAAATTTAATTTTTGGGCATTTTACCTAAAATATGGTTATGTTACTTTTAAGTATTTATAAATAAAATTAATGTTAGATTTTGAATTAAAAATTTATAAGCGTAATAAATTTACTTAATGCTTAAGAACTACCTCTATTTTAGATAAAAATAAAAGGATATAAAATAAAAAAAATTTTCAGTTTAAAAAGAGTTGTATTACTTTTAGTCTTTATTTATTTGTTTGGTGGCGTTTATTTATATTTTTTCCAAAGAACTTTTATATATTTTCCTACTAAAAAAATAGAACATAACTCTTTTGAAGAGACTTTTAATATAGATAAAGAAAAGATAAAAGTAATAGTAATAAATAAAGGTAATAAAAAAGCAATTTTATATTTTCCAGGAAGAAGTGAAAATGTTGCTAATAATATAGAAAACTATAGAAAAAATTTTCCAAATAATACTATTTATTTAGTAAACTATAGGTCTTATGGAGGTAGTAGTGGAATTGCTACAGAAAAAAACCTATACAAAGACGCAAAATATATTTTTGAAAAAATATCAAAAAGACATCAAAGTATTGATGTCATAGGCAGAAGTTTAGGCACAGGTATAGCTACACACCTTGCTTCAAATTCCAAAATAAGAAAACTAATATTAGTTACTCCTTATGATAGTATTTTAAATATGGCAAGAGATAAATATCCTTTTTACCCTATTAAATATATTTTAAAAGATCAATATAATTCAATAAATAGAGTAAAAAAAATAGTCTATCCTACTTTGATATTTTTAGCTAGTGAAGATAAAACAGTTAAACATAAATATTCAAAAAATCTAATCAAAGAGTTTAAACCTTCACTTTTGACTGTTAAAACTATAGCAAATACAAATCATAAAAATATAGTTGATAAAATCCAATACTTTAAAAACTTAAAAGAGTTCCTAAAATAAAAATAGACATTTTTATTTAGGAATTTTTATTATAAATTTTGCACCTTTTTGTACTACACCTTTATAGTCAAACTGAGTATTACAAACATCTAAAAGTCCATTCATATTTCGCTCAATGATTTGTTTTGACATATAAAGTCCTAAACCTGTTCCTTTTATTTCACCTTTTGTTGTAAAATGAGCTTCAAACACTTTTTTTATAATATCATCTGGAATACCACCAGCATTATCACTTATTTGGATTACTGCATATTTATCTTCTTCAAAAATATCTATAATTATGATTTTTTCATTATCTTTTTCTTCTAAAGCATCTTTAGCATTATTTAAAATATTAAGTAAAACTTGAAGTAATTCTCTTTCATAATTTAAAAGCTCAATATCTTTTATATTTTTTATAACTTCTATATCTCTTTTTTCAAGATGTGAAGATAAAAGTTTGAAAGTTTTCTCTAAACTTGAAGATAAACTAAACTTAGTAACTTGTTTATTTGTTCTAAAAAAACCTCTAAAATCTTCAATAGTTTCAGATAAATGATTTGCTGAATTATTTATAGTATCTACTGATTCTTTTAAAGATTCATCTGTTAACATATCCATATCTTTTTGGAAATTTATTGAACTTGCTGCTGTTGTTATTAAAGATAATGGTTGTCTCCATTGATGGGCTATATTTTCCATCATTTCACCCATTGAAGCTAGTTTCGATTGTTGAGAAAGAAGTTCATATTGCTTTTTGTTTTCATCTACATGTTTTTCAATATCAAATTTGTATTTTTTAAACCTTTTTTCTATTAATACAGAAATATAAAAAGAAATTAAAAGAAGTGCTAAACTAAAAATAGTTGCTATCATAAAAATTTTTCTAGTGTTTTCATTAAAATTTTCAACCATTTCTTTTTCTTTTTTTTCTAAAACTTTATTGATATCATCTAAATAAAAACCAGTACTTATAATCCAATCCCATTTAGGTATTTTTTTTGCATAACTAATTTTTGAATATGAATTTTCATCATTTAGTTTTGAAAAGTTTAATTTTAAGAAACCCTCTCCTAAAGAACTTATATTTTTTGCTTTTTTAACAACTGTTGAATCATTTGCATCTTTTAGTATATCATAGGCATCTTTACCTAATAGATTTTTTCTAGGATGTTGTATATATTTGCCATTTTTATTTATTACTACAAAATAACCATTTTTAGAAAACTTAAATTTATCTATCTGTTCTAAGACTTTTTGCTGAACATCTTTTTCAAAATCTTCTACATATTCTCCTGTACCTATTAACCAATTCAATTCATATATGTTTTTTACATATCCAATTTTTTTATACTCTTTTTTACTATCTTTAAATTTTCTCCAATACCACTGATCAAAGCCACCTTCATTATTTTCTAATATTTCTAGTGTTTTTCTAGCAAAATATTTACCCTTTGAATCTTGTGTATTTAAAAGATTTTTTCCCTCAAGAAAGTGAAGAAGTGGATGAATTAAGTTATTTCCTTTTTTATCATTTACAAAAAAGTACCCTCTTCCATTATTAAACCTCATAGGATAAACAGCTGTTTTTATCATTTCTTTTATTTGTTCTTTTGAGTGAGTCTCTTTATAGGTATTATAAATATTTACTATTATTTTATGCGCTTCTTCAACTCTACTTTTTAAAGATTCTTTTAAATTATCTTCTGTATATCTTTGTTCTTCTAATATATAGTTATAGACATTTTCAACTTGACTTTTAACTAAGTGTTTTTGTTCTTCTATATATAGATCTTTTGTTTCTTTTTTAAGTTTTTTTAAATTTATTTCTGTTTCAAAGTATAAAAAAATTGAAATTACTATTGATACTACTAATGTAAAAATAGGTAATGCATATCGAATTAAAAATAGTATCTCATTTTCATTCTTAAGTTTCATTTGCTCTCTTTTTGTTTTATTATTTTATTTTGTCATAATATGACTGAAATTAATAAATTTTCTTTAAATTCCTTTTGTTATAATGTTTCAACTATATAAAAAAGGAGTAATAAATGATTAGCAAAAATTTACAAAAAGCTTTAATTGAACAATTAAATAAAGAGTATCATTCAGCTTATATTTATTTAGGGATGAGTGCTTACTGTTCTAAAGAAGGTTTCAATGGTGCTTCTAACTGGTTTTTAATCCAATATCAAGAAGAAGTTGCTCATGGAATGAAACTTTTTAAATATTTAGAAGATCAAGATGTTGAAATTAAACTTCCTAAAATTGACGAAGTTGAAGTTGAATATAAATCATTATTAGATGTATTCAAAAAATCTTTAGCTCATGAGCAAAAGATGACAAGAAATTTAAATAACTTATCAGACCTAGCAATGAAAGAAAAAGATCATGCTACTTATAACTTACTTCAATGGTATGTAACAGAACAAGTTGAAGAAGAAGCAACAGTAGGTGAGATTATCGATCATATCAAACTTGTTGGAGATAATGGCTACGGACAATATACTATTGATAAAGAACTAGCAGGAAGAACTTTCGTAGAACCTAAATAAGAATAAGAGTTAGCTCTTATTCTTTAATTTATTAAAATATAACAATAATAATTTTCTTATTTGTATTTATTTTTTCATAATTTTATGATAATATTATATTATTATAAAATGTAGGGGAAAATAATGCTAAATAATCTCAAGCTTTCAACAAAAGTAATTTTAAGCCTTGCCATAACAATATTATGTATGTTAATCATATCTATTTCAAGTTATATTGGTTTATCAAAAATTGGAAAAGAAATTATACAAATTGCTGAATATCAAATTCCTATAAATAAAGTGATTGTTGAATTAGAAAAAGAGATTTTAAAAGAAGAGATTTTAACGTATGAACTTATTTTAGAAGGTTCTGATACAAATAGTCAAATATTTAAAGATCTTAAAAAGAAAATAAAAAAAACTGAACAACAAACTGAAATGCAAATACTAAAAGCAGAAGATCTTATAAAAAATGCAATTAAACATACTTATGATGATAATGTTATTAAAAACTATGAAAGTTTTTATGAGAAATTAGTAATTTTAGAAAAAGATCAAAAAAAATTTAAAAAAGATTTAAATTTGATGATTAAATATTTAGAAAATAAAGATATTGAAGGAATAAAAAAAGAAAAAAAGATTCTTCATAAAGAGCTTGAAAGAATGGATAGTGAAATTCAAAAGTTAACTCAAAATGTAATTGCTATGCTACAAAAATCTGCTTTTACAGCAGAAGAACATGAAGTTACACTTTTAAAAATAATAGAAATTATTTCTATTTTAGGAATAATACTATCAATCATTATTGCCTACTTACTTAAAAACTATATTTCTAAAACTATTAATAATTTTGAAAAAGGAATAAATCAATTCTTTAAATTTTTAAATAAAGAAACAAATGAAGTAATAATTTTAGATGAAAGTTCAAATGATGAGATAGGTAATATGTCAAAAATTGTAAATACAAATATCAACAAAATAAAAACAAGTATTGAGGAAGATACTAAATTTTTACAAGAAGTTGAATATATGGTTGAAGAAGTTAAAAAAGGTTATGTATTTAAAAGATTTAAAACCCCTGTAAAAACAAAAAATCTAGAAACATTGAGAATAAATTTAAATGAAATGTTAGAAATTTTAAATACAAACGTTTGTGGAAGTACAAATAAATTATTTGATGTTTTATGTAGTTATTCAAGACTTGATTTTACAGATAAAATCTATTCAGATAATGGAAAAATTGCTCTTGCGTTAAATGAAGTTGCTGAATTAATTACGCAAATGCTAATTGAAAATAAAAAAAATGGGCTTACTCTTGAAAATTCTGCAAAAAGCCTTTTAGAAAATGTAAATATATTAAATGTTTCTTCAAATGAAGCTGCTGCTTCACTTGAAGAAACAGCAGCAGCACTTGAAGAGATTACAGGAAATGTATCTACAACTACAAGAAAAATTTCAGAAATGTCTTCTTTAGCAAAAGAAGTAACTAATTCATCAAATAAAGGACAAGACTTAGCAACTGAAACAAAAAAAGCTATGGATGAGATAAATGATCAAGTAAATGAAATAAATGAAGCTATTACAATAATTGATCAAATTGCATTTCAAACAAATATTTTATCCCTTAATGCAGCCGTAGAAGCAGCAACAGCTGGTGAAGCTGGAAAAGGTTTTGCAGTTGTAGCTCAAGAAGTAAGAAACTTAGCAGCAAGAAGTGCTGAAGCTGCAAATGATATTAAAGCTTTAGTAGAAAATGCAACAATAAAAGCAAATGAAGGAAAGACTATTTCAGATAGAATGATTGATGGATATGAAGGTTTAAATATGAATATCAAACAAACAATAAATCTAATTTCAGATATTGATTTAGCAGCTAAAGAACAAAAAAGTGGTATTGACCAAATTAATGATGCAGTAAATATGATAGATCAAAAAACACAACAAAATGCAGCTGTTGCAGCACAAACACACACTATATCTTTAGGAACTTCATATTTAGCTAAAAAGATTTTAACTGATGCAGATGAAAAAGAATTTAATGGAAAAGAAGATATTAAACCTGATTCTTTAGATAGTTTATTAGAACAAAGTGAAAAAGGTATAACAATAAAAGAAAAAGAAGATTGTGAATCTGATACTTGTAAAATTTCTTTTGCAAATAAAAAAATTCAACCAAGCAATAAGATTTAAAATATGGATTGTCAATGTTTAAATATTTTATATCATTAATATTTGTATCTACACTTTATGCAAATAATTCAAATATAGATGCCTATTCTGAATATAAATACAATTATTATTCAGATGGCATAGCTATAAAAACTTATACGATTTTAAAATATGAATTTAATGAAAGCAAAAATCAATTTGGATTTAGAGATATTTTATTATTTTCTTTAAGAGATGCTGCAAGAGAAGCAAAAGAAAAAGGTTTTAAAAATATACATGTTTATTTTAATAATAAATTAAAAAAAGACAATATAAGTATAGATGAATATCTTACTAATTTTAACCCCAATAATATCAATTACATTTACAATTATAAAATAGGCAAACAAGAAAGCTCTTTTGGAATTGGCTCAATAATTGGATTGGGATTAAATATTGCCTTAGCTACTGTTGCAGTTAGCACATCAAATCATGCTCTTTTAGGAAACTCTTTAAATGGTATTGCTAGTTCCAAAAAAGGTGTTAATTTAATCACTGATTTAGGTAGTGCAATAGATAATGCAAACGAAAAAACATATAAAGATAAGAAACTATTTTGTAATGTAATTGAACTTCCTTTTTGGATGATGTATGATGAAAATTTTGACTTTAAAAAAAGAGATACTATTGTAAAGTTTTCAATTAAAGAAATAGAAATATACTTTAAAAAGAAAAACCCTTTTAGAATAAAAGATTTATATACAACTAATAAACATTATATTACAAGAGGATTAATAGAAGAATGAAGAATTTAAACCTTTTATTATTAAGTTTTACAGTATTTATTTTTATTGGATGTCGCAATCCTAATCTTGCTGCACCATCAATTATACAAAAAGAAAAAAATGTTCAATTTATAGAAAAAGATTATAAAGATATCTTATTAGAGGCTAAAATTAAAGTAGATGAAAAAAAACAGTTATTAAATATCTTAAGATATAAACTCCAAAGATGTCTAATTCATTGGTTTGATATAGATCATACATATAGTTTTGTTGACTTAGGGGATGATAAATATAGTGATACAAAAATAAATACAAATGTTTGGTTTGATATAAATAATAAATTTATTAATATTCATTATTATATTAGTAATTTTATAAAAACTAAAGATAAAGGTGTTTTTAAAGATGAATTAATTTTAGGTGGAAAATATGGAAATAGTATTTACAAAATAAGCTTACCTTACACTCTTTCTATTCTAAATAATGAAACGTATAAAATAACTATAAATAATAATAAAAATATCTTAGTAAAAGAAAGTTTAAACTCATTAACAAATAAAGAATATGAGCCATATTTATATAAAATATCTTTAGAGAAATATAAACATTATATTAAAAACTCTATATCTTGTATAGAATAAAGAAAGTCTAAAATAGACTTTCTTTTTATTTAGCTTACTTTTGTAAAATAAACTGTCCTAACTTTCTATCTTTTTGAATATTTTCGTATGAAGTTACTACTCCATGCATTGAAATATAAATACCATTATTTATAGGAGCATTTAAAAATCCTATTGCTTGAGAAAAATTCATTGTAGCTTCTACTTTTTTAATACTCATTGGAACCATTGCACCAGTTATTACTATTTGTTTATCAATATTTTTCTCATTTAAATATTGTGCAGTTAAATCCATAGTATCCGTTCCATGAACTATAATTATTTTTTTATTTTTAGATTCAATTATTGCTTTAGAGATAATCTCTCTATCATCATTGTTTATTTCTAAACTATCTTTTGAAACTACATTTTTTACTTCAAAATTAATATTATAGCAAGACTCTAAAATTTCATCTAAAGCTATATTATCGCTTGGAACTTCAAGTTCACCTTTTATAGGATTATATCTTTTGTTAAAAGTTCCACCTGTATTTATAATTGTAATATTCATCTATTTATTTCCTTCATAATTACTTACCATATTTTTTGGGTGAAGAAGTTCATCTAATTCTTCTTTTGTAAATAGTTCTTGTTCTAAAATAATATCATATACTCTTTTATTTGTTGCTAGTGCTTCTTTTGCTAAAGCTGAACTTTTTTCATATCCTAAAATAGGATTTAAGCAAGTTACTAAAGTAACAGAGTTTAGAATATTTTCCATACAAACATCTTCATTTGCTGTAATTCCTTTTATACATTTTTCAGCCAATGAATAAAAAGATCTTCTCATCATATTTATAGATGTGAAAAGCTTATAAGCAACTAATGGCTCAAATACATTTAGTTGTAACTGTCCACCTTCACAAGCAATAGAAATAGTAGCATCAGCTCCAATTACTTCAAAAGCTACTTGATTTACAACTTCTGGAATTACTGGATTTACTTTTCCTGGCATGATTGAACTTCCTGGTTGCATTGGTGGAAGGTTAATCTCATTTAAACCAGCTCTAGGCCCACTACTTAAAAGTCTTAAGTCATTACAAATTTTAGAGATTTTAATAGCAACTCTTTTTAAAATACCTGAGATATGTACAAAAGCTCCTGTATCTTGTGTAGCTTCTATTAAGTCCCCTGCACTTTCATAATCTATTCCAGTAACTTCTCTTAGATTGTTTATAACCTTTCTTCTATACTCTTTTTTTGTATTTATTCCAGTACCAATAGCAGTAGCACCTAAATTTACTTCTTTTAGTAAAGCTTGGGCGTCTCTTAATCTATAAATATCTTCATCAACCATGATAGCAAAAGTCTTAAACTCTTGTCCTAAAGTCATAGGAACTGCATCTTGAAGTTGTGTTCTTCCCATTTTAAGTACATCTTTAAACTCAACTGATTTTTCTTCAAAACTATCTCTTAAATATCTAAGAGAGTCTTTTAACTTATAAATTAACTCATAAAGTGTAATTTTAATAGCAGTTGGATAAACATCATTTGTAGACTGACTCATATTTACATGATTGTTTGGGTGAATAACATCATAATTACTTCTTTTTTCACCTAAAATCTCTAAAGCTCTATTTGCTATAACTTCATTTACATTCATATTTGTTGAAGTTCCTGCTCCCCCTTGAATAGGGTCAACTATAAATTGGTCATTAAACTTTCCATCAATTATTTCATTACAAGCTTGGATTATTGCATCTCTTTGCTTATCATTTAAATCACCTAATTCATAGTTAGTCAAAGCACAAGCTTTTTTAACCTTTGCAAGAGATTTTATAAAATTTGGAAATAAAGAGATACTTGTTTTTGTAATATCAAAATTCTCTTTTGCTCTTAATGTTTGTATCCCATAGTAGCTATGAACATCAATCTTTTTTTCACCTAAAAAATCTTTTTCAATTCTGTAATTTTCTTCCATAAATCAACCTTTTAAATTGCATAATAATAGAATCATATAAAACAAAAGTATGCAAAAAGTGTGCTTTATAAAGCAAACTAAACTTTTACTAAACTATATATTTAAATTAACTATTTTTTCCTATAAACTCTTTTTCTAAAACATCTGTCACAATCTGTTTAGCTATTTTTCCTGTTTGATTTGCAACTTCATGTGTTCTACTTGCTATTTGTGCATTTTGTTGAGTTTGTTTATCTAATTTAGAAATAGAATCATTAATTTGAGCGATTCCTTTCTCTTGCTCTTTTGAAGAAATAGATATTTCATTTATTGTTTCCGTAGTTTTAGATATATCATTTAATAAATAATCATACCCTTCTATCATTTGAGAACTAATATTTTTTCCTTCAATTGCCTTATTTGTAGCAGCTTCAACTATTCTTTTTATCTCTGCAGCAGCTTCAGCACTTCTGTTGGCTAAATTTCTTACTTCTTGAGCTACAACTGCAAAACCTTTTCCAGCTTCTCCTGCTGTTGCTGCCTCAACTGCAGCATTAAGTGACAAGATATTTGTTTGGAAAGCAATATTATCAATTACTAAAATTGCTTCATTTATATCTGTTACTTGTGTATTTATCTCTTCCATTGCATTTGAAGTTGATTTTGCTAAACCTTGACCTTTATTTGCAGAATCTATTAAATTATTAGAGTATTTAGTCATTAAAGTCACATTTCGTGAATTACTAATAACACTTGAAGTGATTTGTTCTAAAGAAGCTGATGTCTCTTCTAAACTTAGTGCAGCATTATTAGTACTCTCATTTAATATATTAACATTACTGATTAACTCATCAGATGATTTTTCAACTATTCTTCCAATATCTAAAGACTGCTTTAATAAATTTGATATTTCATCGCCTAATCCATTTACAATTATAGCAACAGTTGCATAAGGGTCTTTAAATCTTTGTGTAAAATCTTTATTTTTAAAAGTCTCTAATACTTTAATTAATTGATTTAAATCTCTTGATATAGTATGTTCTAAATAATTTTGTAAATGTTCAATTAATTCTTTTAATTCTTTAAGACTATGAGTATTTGTATCTCTTTCAAACTTAACAAGCATATTTCCACTACTAAGTTCATTTATCACTCTTGTTACATCTTTTACAAACTCTTCATCTTCAAGAAGATTTTTCTTTGTTTTTTGAATATTATCATTAAGCATATTTGCCATTTGACCAAATTCATCATTTGAGTTTAAATCAATTTGAGTTGTTATTTTTGTTTCTTTATTAACAAAATCAAAGAAACTTTTTAAACCATTTTGTATTTTACTTGCAGATTGAGATAACTGATTTGAAATAAAGTATGCAATTAATATTCCAATAATTAAAGCAATTATAAGAACAGAAACAATCATCTTAGTAAAACCATTTGCAGCATCTCTTGCTAAAGGAGTTGCAACTAAATTTTTCTTCTCTTCATAATCAATAAATTCATTTATTGTTCCTAACCATTGTGTTATTAAAGAACTTGTTTCATTGATTAAAACTTCTTGTGCTTTTTGATTTTCTTCATTTTGTTTATATAAGATTATCTTTTCTATTAAAGGAAGAGTTTTTGTTTCAACTTCATTTATTCTATTAAAAATCTCAATCTCATTTTTATCAACACTATTTTTATTTGAAAATATATCTTGCATAGGTTTTTTAGATTCAATATAAAACTTTTCAAGTGTTCTAATATTTTCTAATGATTTCTTAAAAAGTTCATCATTTTTACCTTTTGATAAAACAATATCTCTAATAGCAATTGCCCTATCATGAACACTTCCTCTAAAGTTAATAGCATATCTTTGTTTTACAGAGTTTACTTCTACAATTTCTTCTAAGGTATCATCAATAAAACTAACTCTATTTATTCCAATAATTGTTACAATAATTAAAATAAAAATCATCATTCCAAAGCCAGTATATAATTTCTGTGAAATTTTCATATCTTTTAACATTTCATCTCCCATGGATAAAATTTATTATTCGAGAGCGATTATACTTAATATATACTTAGCTTAAACATAATATTAGTTTATAATATTTATTACTTTTAGTTATTATAATTTCATTAATCGTAAATTTTTGCTAAAGTATAGCCTTCTTGAGGAACATTTTTGATTACATTTATAGGAAGTTTATGTCTTAAGTCTTTTATAAACGATTTTAAAGCATGGGAAGTCATGTGCTTATCTTGCCATAATTCCAACTCAATTTCTTCATAACTTAAAATAGAATCTCTTCTTTGAAAAAGTATTTGTAAAAAGTCTTTTTCTCTTTTTCTTAAGAAAATAATCTCCTTATTCTTATATATCAATTCTCTTTTTAAAGTATCTAAAACTAAACCGTCACATAAAGTTATAGGCTTTGATTTAATATCTAAGAATTTAACTAAAGCATCATTTAGTTTTTTTAGATTTAAAGGTTTTAAAATAAAATGATTTATATTTAAATTAATCAAATCAACTAAATATTCTTCATTTGTATAAGCAGTAAGCATAATAATAAATACATTTTCATCTATACTTCTAATTTTTTTTACAAGTTGTATTCCGTCACCATTTTTCATTTGTATATCAGAAAGTATAATTTTAGGTTTATAATCTTCATAAATTTCATAAGCCTCTTCTCCACTTCTTGCCTCATACACTTCATCAAAATAATACTTTAATGTTTCAACAACAATTTGTCTAATACCATCTTCATCTTCTACACATAAAATCGGTATATTTTTTAACTCTTCTAATAATATTTTATCCATTACTCCATCCTGTTAAAACTATTTTAAAAACTGCGCCTTCTTTATCATTTTTTACACTAAGCTCTCCACCCATATTTCTTTCAATAATAAGTTTTGAAATATAAAGTCCTAAACCTGTTCCACTCTTTTCATCTTTTGTACTAAAATAAGGATCAAAAATCAAATCAAAATTCTCATCTTTAATTCCACCTGCATTATCTTTGACTTTTACAATACATAAAACTCCCATACTCTCAATAGTAAGTTCAATTTTGGGCTTATGTATATTTTTTTCAAGTAAAACATCTCTTGCATTTGTAATAAGATTTAAAATAACTTGAGAAAACTCTGTTGGATATCCATTAATTAATTTGTCTTTTTTAACATTAAGTATCAAATCAATATCAGAATCTTTTAAAGAAGCATCTATTAAACCTATTGCTTTTTGACAAGAATCTAAAACATAAAAATCCTCTTTTTTCTTATCAGGTCTATAAAAATTTCTGAAATCATCAATAGTATTAGACATAAACTCAATCATGCCATCACATCTTTGTATGGAATTTAAAATATGCTTTTCATCAACTTTTTTAAATCTTGTTGCTGTCTCAAGCTCCATTAAAACCCCTGATAACTCTGTTAGAGGTTGTCTCCATTGATGAGCTATCATACTTATCATAGACCCCATTCTTGCTAGCTTTGACTGTTGAAGAATTGCCTTATCTTTTCTTTTCCCCTCTTCTATTCCTCTTTGAACTTTTGATTCTAAACTTTTATTTAGCTTTTGAAGTTTTCCTTCTTTATTTTGAACTTGATGTTTATATTTTTTTACAACATCATTAATAATTGAACTCATTAGTAGTGAAAAAAGTGCCATAAAACCAACTATTGAAGCAGTCAAGTAAAACATAAAGTCTTTAAACTCTTCTTGTTTTGATTTATGTTTTTTAATTTTTTGTTTTATAAGATTATCGATTTCAGTTTTATTATTACTTTTTAAAATATATAATTGTTTAAACTCTTTTATATCTTCTTCAAAAGTTTGATTAGTAACTTTTAAATAATAAGAAGTTGAAAAAAAAGACACAAATAATATACTTAAAAAAGGAATTAAAACTGTAAAAAAAGGTATTCCTTCTTTTGTAAACATATTCCACCTCATTAGTTAACTCTATAAGTATAGTTTGACAAAGTTTTCTTAAAAACTAGCTGTGAAAGCTATTCACAACTAGTTTTTTAGCTAATAAAGATGTAACATCTATTAATTTTTTTTGATTATATTGAGTTTTAATTAATGGTAACTCAGTACAAGCAAGAAAGATATTATTTGATTCTATTTGATTTAAAATATAATCAAAATTATTAATAACCTTTTTACTTTCTCCCCCATACTTTTTTACATCATAAATTAATTGATGAACCATTTCAAAGTTTTGTGGAACTTCAATATCAAAAGTTTCATATAAAGATTTAAAAACTGAAAATTCTTTCATTTCAAGAACTGGTAAAGCACCAATAATACATGCTTTTGATAGATTATTTTCATTTATATAATCTTTTACAACATCTAAAGTTGATAAAAACTTATGTTTAAAACCTATTTGCTCTATTTTATTTTCATAAACATTTAAAGTATTACAAGCAATAACAAAAAAATCAACACTTTGACAAATCTGTTCTACTGCTTCTTTTAATGTTTTCCAAACTTTTTCATAGTTCTTTTCAAGCTCCATTGAATGACCTAATTCAGGAACTGATAAAATAGTCACATTTGGTGCATCTAAATCTCCATGAAAATTCTCTTTTAATAAAGCTTTATTCTCATGTAAAATCTTTTGCCATAAATCAATACCAGCCTCAGGTCCAGAACCTGTAATAATACCAATTTTTTTTCTCATATAAACTCTTTTAAGAAGTAAGAAAACTTACTTCTTATTTCTCTCTTTTATCATTGATATTATCAACAATCTCTTTCCATGTATCTTTATCAATTTTAAATTCATGATAGTCATTGTATCTTAAAACAGGTTTTCTTCCCTCTTTTAATTGTCTATCATACCCTTTAATAAGCCTAATAACAGGTTTATATAAAATAGCAATTACAACTAAGTTGATTACTGCTAATAATCCCATAGATAAATCAGCAAATGAGAAAATAGAACCTAAATCTTGGAACGATCCCCATACGATTAATGCCACACATAAAACTCTAAAAGCATTAAATAGTGTGATATTTCCCTTTGAGAAGAAATTTAAACTATTTTCTGCAAGATAGTAGTTATATAACATTGAAGATAAACCAAATAAAAATAATGCAATTGTTACAAAATAACCACCAAATGGTCCAATATGTTCAACTAAAGCATTTTGAGTTAATAATACACCTTGAACACCCTCTTGACCTGGTACATAAACACCAGATAAAAGAATAATAAATGCTGTACAAGAACATAAAATAATAGTATCAATAAATACAGAGAACGATTGAACAATACCTTGTTGAACTGGGTGTGCAACATACGCAACTGCTGCAACATTTGGAGCAGAACCAAGTCCAGCTTCATTTGAGAACATACCTCTTTTTGCACCTTGTAAAATAACAGCACCAATACCACCACCAATAGCAGATGAAGGATTAAACGCTTCTGTTACAATTACATTAATAAGTCCAGGAATTTTATCTAAATTTAAAGCTATAACAACAATAGCAATTAATAAATACCCAACAGCCATAACAGGTACGATAACTTCTGAGAATTTAGTAATTCTTTTAATACCACCAAAAATAGCAGCTGCAAAAATCATAGTAACAATAAATCCAGTAACCCAAGTAGGAATATCAAATGAAGATTCAAAAGAAGTAGAGATAATAAACGATTGAGTTGCATTAAATGCAAAACCGAAAGTAATCATTAATAATACAGAAATAATTACACCTAACCATCTTTGACCTAAAGCCTTAGTAACATAATAAGCTGGTCCACCTCTATATACGCATGAATCTTGACCATCTTTTTCTTTATATAACTGAGCTAAAGAACATTCAAAGAAACTTGTACTCATACCAATAAGACCAATTACCCACATCCAGAACACAGCACCTGGACCACCTAAAGTAATAGCAACAGCAACACCAGCGATATTTCCACCACCAACTCTACCTGCAACACTTAGCATTAAAGCTTGGAAAGAACTAATATGCCCTTCTTTATCATGCACTGTATCTCTTAAAACTCTAAACATTTTAAAGAAATATCTAAATTGTACAAACCTTGACGTAACCGTAAAAAATATACCTAAAGCAGGAAGTAAATATATTAAAATATTTCCCCAAATTAAGTTATTTAAAAAGTCATTAATTTCAGCTAACATTTTTTCTCCTTTTTAGTTAAAAGCAGTTTAGCAGTACAAAGAGTGATAAAAGTGGGGTTTTAAGTTTTGGAGATTTTTTAGAGGTAAAAACTAGTGTTTTTACCTTTTTTTAGTTAATTTTAACTATTTTTTTATATTTAATGCTTTTTTTAGCCATTTTTGTGCTGCTTTTACATCTTCAAATTTTTGAGATTTAGCAACTTGATCTTTACCTTCATAAAATCTAACTCTAATACCATCTTCTACATGATCAATTTTTGTTCTTGTGATTTTATTAAGATTAATAAAAACTCTATCATTTAATTGAAAAAACATAAGCTTCCTTTTTTATTTTTTCGTATTCTATCATTTTTTTATTTTATAGTAAAGATTAATTTACTTTTTTATTTTACTTTTTAAGAAAAAGTAAATATAATTTAACTTTACTATGAAAGGATTTAATATGGCTACGATTTCAAATTCTTATGTACAAAAAAACATAACTGAGGAAATAAGCTCTATTCTTTTAGAGTTAGTACAAGTTTCTAAGAAATTTGTATATAAATATCATAAATATTTAGGGTATTTTTAATACCCTAAACTATTTTTATTAGAAAAAAACTTTCCATAAAGTCCTAAAAAAGACTACTTTTATACACTGAACAAAAATTAAGATTATTTTAAGATTATTTTCTTTTTTTTGATTTATAATTCGCAAATAGAATAAGAAGAATGTAATTATCAAGAATACTAGAAACTTAATACACATACATATTTGGCGATATCTTTAGTAAAAGTTTCTAGTAAAAAGTTGTACTCTAATATATTGAGTACTTTTATACTAACAAATCTAACTTATAGAGAAGTTAAGTTTGTTATATAGGAGTTTAAATGTTAAAAACAATTTTATTTACTTTTTTAGTGTTAAATATTACTTTAAATGCAAATACTATCTCTGTAGAAGAAATAGATTGTGAAAATTTATTTGAGAAATGTATTGCAAAATGTGAAAATAAAAACACTGAAGAAAAAGATCTCTTATGTGTTGAGAAATGTGAATTAGAATTTGATAAATGCCTAATTTCACAAGAAGTAAAACTTCAAAATGAAAATTTAGAAGAATACCAAGAAAACGAACAATATAAAAATTAATAGATATTAATTTCCTTTTATCTTCTTATTCTATATTTTTTAATGAGGAAAAAATGAAAAATTTAACAAATAAAGATTTAGTAAAACTTTACTATGAAGAACTATGGAATAAAAAAAATAAAGAGTTTATAGATATTTTATTTCACGAAAACATCTCTTTTCATGGTTCACTAGGTCTTGAAGCAAATGGGAAAAAAGAGTTTGAAGAGTATATGACTACTATTCATACAGGTATACCATCACTGTTTCATAGTATAATAGATATGGTAGTTGATAATAATAGCATTGCTGTAAGAGCTTTATATACGGGAAAGCATACAGGAAAACTTTTTGAGTATGAAGCTTCTAATAATAGAATTTTATATAATGGTGCTACATTTTTTAAATTTGATGAAAATAAAATAAAAAGTATTTGGGTACTTGGTGATTTAAATACTTTAGTAAAACAATTAAAGGCATAATGTGAGAGTATATATTTTATCAAGAAACCCATCTTTATATTCTACTAAAAGATTAGTTGAAGCAGGAAAAGCTAAAAACTGGGATATTAAAGTAATTGACTATTTAAAGTGTAGTATTGAAATCATGAAAGGTGAATTAAAGATAAATTATCAAGGTGTTGAACTACCTGTTCCTGATGCGATTATACCAAGAATAGGTGCTAGTAGAACTTTCTATGGTACGGCAATGGTAAGACACTTTGAAATGATGGATGTATTTACAGTTACAGGAAGTTTAGCAATTAAAAGAAGTAGAGATAAATTAAGAAGTCTTCAAATACTTTCTAAAAATGATGTTGATATGCCAAAAACAGTATTTGCCTCAAACATGTCAAGTTCAAAAGATGTAATAGCTCTAAGTGGTGGAGCACCTTTGGTTCTAAAAATCTTAGAAGGGACACAAGGTGTTGGAGTTGTTTTAGTTGATAGTGAAAAAGCAGCTAAATCTGTGCTTGATGCTTTTTATGGGATGGATGTAAACTTACTTGTTCAAGAGTTTATAGAAGAAGCAGGTGGTGCTGATATTAGAGCTTTTGTTGTTGGTGGTGAAGTTGTTGGAGCTATGAAACGACAAGGTGCTGAGGGGGATTTTAGGTCAAACCTACACCAAGGTGGAACAGCAGTTGCTCATAAACTTACAAGAAAAGAAAAATCAACAGCCTTAGCAGCTGCAAAAGCTATGGGACTTGGAGTTTGTGGAGTTGATATGATTCCATCAAGTAGAGGTCCTTTAGTTATGGAAGTTAATTCATCACCTGGACTTGAAGGAATTGAAAAATCAACTCAAATTGATATTGCTGGTAAGATTATGGATTATATTGAAAAAAATGTAACACCAAATGAACCTAGTAGAAAAAGAATTAAAAAAGATAGAATAGGAGCATAAATGCAAGATTCTAAAACTTTCATTTTAGGTGGAGTTGAAGTATTAAAAGGTGAAACAAAAAGAGTTAATATAAAACTACCTAAATTATACAATACTCCTGGAAACTTGCCTATATATGTTTTTAGAGGAAAAAAAGATGGCCCTACTGTTTTTGTAAGTGCTGCTGTACATGGAGATGAATTAAATGGTATTGAAATTATAAGAAGAGTAAAAAAACTAAATATTTTAAAAAGATTAAAAGGTACTTTAATTTTAATTCCAATTGTAAATATCTATGGAATAATGACTCTTTCAAGATATACTCCTGATAGAAGAGACTTAAATAGAAGCTTTCCTGGTTCACAAAAAGGCTCACTTGCTAGTAGAGTTGCTAAAATCTTTTTTGATGAAATAGTTAGTATTTGTGATTTAGGAATTGATTTACATACAGCTTCAATTCATAAATCTAACCTACCTCAAATAAGAGCAAACTTAAATGATGAGTTATCTTATAAACTTGCTAAAGCTTTTGAAGCGCCAGTGGTTTTACATTCTCAATTAAGAGATGGCTCACTAAGAGCTTTATCTCAAGAAAAAGGTATTCCTGTTCTTCTTTATGAAGCAGGAGAAGCTCTAAGATTTGATGAAACATCAATTAGAATTGGAGTTAAAGGAATTGTTAATATTCTAAGACAAATGGATATGCTTCCAAAAACTACAACAAGAAAAACTAAAAAACTTCCTATTATTACAAAAAGTAGCAACTGGATTAGAGCCTGTGAAAGTGGAATTTTAAGAACAATAAAAGCCTTGGGAGATACAGTAAAAAAAGATGAAATAATAGCTTATATTGATGATCCAATAGAAGATATTTCTTATGCTATTAAGGCTTCTTTTGATGGAGTTATCATAGGAAAATCTGAAATTCCATTAGTTCATGAAGGTGATGCAATTTTTCATATTGGAAGATTTAAAAATCTTGAAACAGCAGAAGACAAAATAGAATATTTTAGTGAAGATGCTATAGAAATAAGTGAATTTAGTGAGCTAAATATTGAGGATTCTATTGAATAGTATAGAATCCTTAAATCCATTTCTTCTTTTTAAAAATAAGTAATTGAATTACCAAAACTATTACCAACGCTAAAATAAAAATATTAAAAGCATTTTTATCTTCAACTCCTGGCATTCCAGCTATATTTACTCCAAATAAACCCGTAAAGAAACCTAAAGGTAAAAAAATAGCTGAAATTATAGATAAAATATATACTCTTAAATTCATCTCTTCACTTAGTTTATTTGAAAACTCTTCTTGAATTAAACTAAGTTTATCTCTTAATGTTTCTATTTCTTCTATATATCTTATTAAATGATCCGTAATCTCTTTTAATTTTATTTTATCATAATCACTTAACCAAGAAATCGAATTAAAACTTAGTTTATTTAAAGCATCTTTTTGAGGATATAAGTATCTTTTTAAAGATAAAAGTTCTTTTCTAAAAGATGAAATTTCTGTTTTGATATTTTGTTTTTCTTCATTTAAAATATTCTCTTCTAAATTTAAACTACTCTCTTCTAAATCATCAATTGTTTCTTGCATTTTACTTGTTATTTTATCAGTTAAACCAATTAAGAATTCAGCTGAACTTTTTGCACCTTTATTTTGCTTTAATTCTTTTGCCATTTCATGAACAGAAAGCATATCTCTTTTTTTGGTACTTATAATTAGATTTTCATTTATAAATACTCTTATAGATACCATATCTTCTGGTTCTGAATTTGCATTAAAATTTATTCCTCTCAAAGCAATTAAGATAGAATCATCTAAAAAAACTGTTCTAGGTCTAGTCTCTTCTGTTAAAAGTGCATTTACGACAATTTCATCTAATCCACTTTTTGTTTCTATCCAATTTATACTCTCTTGTTTTGTATAATCAAAATGCAACCAAATTAAATCATTTTCTAATCTATTTTCATACTCTTCTAAATTTATTTGCTTAGCACTACCATTTTTATCTAAGCAAAAAGCATAAATTAACCCATCTATTTGTTTCATATTTTTCCTATAAATAAAGCTCTTTTAATATTAACATCATGCTATCAATAGAGTTTTTTGATGTTGTTTCTTCGACAGTATGATAACCAATAGTTGGTACTTGTAAAGTTGTACCTTGAATCATACCCTTACTAGCTTTTATAATTCTTCCAAGTTCTGTAACACCTAAAGATGTTTTTACGCCTGTTTGGTTCATTATATTTTTCATATATTCATCTTTATAATGATATTTTATTTTCTTTCTTAAAGCTATTTTCTTTATCTTACTTTTTAATGGCGATCTAAAATAAGCATTTTCATCTCTATTTCTTAAAACAATATCTAAATGACTTAAATCTTCTATATTTTTATATGGACTTGTATCTAAAACCAATAATTCTTTTGTTGAAATATCATATCTTCTAAAATATTCTAATAAAAATCTCCAGCTCTTCCCTGCTTCTTCAGAAGCAGTAAAAAATGCTGTTCCTTTATATCCTAGTGAGTAAAGATGTAAAATCATAGCAATACTTAGTACATTATCAATTTGAGCAGAAACTAAATCATTTTCTATAGTTAATTTATCTAAAAATGCTATTGGTGTTCCAGGAAGTAAATGCTCTAAATCTTTTACTTTAAAAATAATATTATTTCTTCTTTCACATAAAAAAGCATCTTCAATTAAACCTAAACCCAAATAAGATCCAGACCAAGGTTCATAAGCTTGTACTTTTTGATTTACAAATCTCATCTCAAAATTTTTAAGCATTTGTTCTGAATTTGAATTTCCTTTTAAATCAGCTTGATTTTTTGCAATATAAGCGGCATATTGAAATTCATTGTGACCTGTACAAATAAGTCCATGTCTATCTGCATGTGCAGATATATATCCACTAGTTGGGTTCTCACCTGTAGCTACTAAAATTCCATCATAGTATTCAACTTTTATATTCATTTCTTCAAGTTCTCTTTTTAAATATACAAAAAAAGAGTGTTCAGCTCCAACGACACTTGGTATTCGTATAAGTTGCTTTAAAATGTCATAAAAATTTTCCATTTTTTCCTACTTTATTAAATTGCATAATTATATCTAAATTTCTGATATAATTATGCAAAAAAAGGTATGCTTAATGAGAATTTTCTTAGTGATTTTTTCACTTTCAATTTTTTTGAATTCTGCACAAATAGATAATAGTTTATTTGATAACAAAAACAATAAAGAGTTTTATAAAACACTTGAAAAAAACATAGAAGACTCTTCTTTAAATAAAGAGTTTTCACAAGAGATTATTAACACTCAAAAAATACATTTAAAAAGACTTCAAGAATTGCTTTCTAAAACTATCAATGTTGAGAAATTTGATAACTCAAAGTTTTTGAATAAAAATATTAGTATTAATGATTATTTTGAAGAAATACAAAACTTAGTAAATACACAAATTAAAATTGATAAACAAAATAGTTTATTAACAGATATTCAAAATAAACTTATTTATTTAAAAAAAAGTATAGAAGATATCATTGAAGAAGAAAAACAAAATCTTCTATCATATCAATTACAATATGCTTATTATAAAATTCAAAAAAGCAATATTGAAGAAAGACTAAAACAGTTAAAAGTAAATGAAAGATTACAAATAAATGCTTTATTTAACTACTTAACAAAAATAAAAGAATTTGATTTATCTTTATTAAGTAAAGAATTAGAACAAATTCAAAGTAAAATTAATAAACTTATTCAAGAAAAAACATCTTTTGAACTCGAACTTGAAAAAGAAAGCATTGAAGAGAACAATAAAAATATAGAATCAATCAATAAAAAAATTGAAACATTAGATTTACAAATACAAGATCTAACACAAACAGTTTTAAACATATTATTTAAACAAAATATTTTTAATATAATAAATAAAAATGAAAAAGAACTCTTAAGAAACTATATTGCAAAAAGCGAAAAAATAGATAATTTATCAATCAAAAATAAAAACTATTTTGAAAAGATTGATGCTTTTATAAAAGACTTAGCAAGGAAACATCTTGGTAATACTAAACTTTTTTTAAGTAATTCTATATATCAAAGTCAAGATATATTAAAACAAGCTTGGACATATATAACATCACCTATTTTTGTTTATAATGAAAAAGCCATAACACTATTTAGTTTAATAAAGGCTATTTTATTTATTATTATTGGATTTATAATTGGTATTGTTTATAAAAAATGGTTAAATAACCTTTCTAAAAAATGGCCAAACATGAGCCAAATGTCTTTAAAACTTTCATCAAATGTAGGTTTTTATATCATCATAATTATTACATTTATGATTACTATGAGTGGTTTAGGAATTGATATGACATCAATTTCTTTAATAGCAGGTGCTTTATCAATTGGTATTGGATTTGGACTTCAAACAGTTGTTTCAAATCTAATAGCTGGGGTGATTTTAATGTTTGAAAGAACTATTAGAATCGGCGATATTATAGAAATAAATGATTTATTAAAAGGAACGGTAACAGATATAAGAATTAGATCAACAACTATTAAAACCTTTGATAATATAGATATTGTTGTTCCAAATTCATCTTTTATTCAAAACAATGTTATAAACTGGACACTAGAAGATCCCTCAAGAAGACTACATATACCCTTTGGAGTTGCTTATGGGACAAAAATAGAAAAAGTAAAAGAAGTAGTTTTAAAAGAACTTGAAGATAGTGATTTAAAATATGTAAGAAATAATGAAGATAAAAAACCTGAAATCAGACTTGAAAATATGAATACAAGCAGTGTAGACTTAGAGCTTTTAGTTTGGATAAAAGCAAATGATAAAATACAACCTAACTCTTTAAAATCTGATTTTTTAATCCTTATTTATAATTCTCTTTATAAAAATGATATAGAAATCCCTTTCCCTCAACTGGATTTACATATCAAAAAAGCTAAAAAATAAAACAGTTTTAACTGTTTTATTGATAAATGTACTTAAAAATCCAAAAAAGTATCAAAAACTATTATGAAATAAATATTTATTAAATTATAATTTGATAAAATAAAAAACATTTTAACAGAAGGATAAAGAAAAATGAATAATCCAATATTTATTTCGATAAAAGGTAGTACACAAGGTTTAATTACAGAAGGTACATTTACACCAGAATCAGTAGGTAACTCATACCAAAAAGGGCATGAGAATGAAGCATTAATAAAAGGTTTTGCACATAACATTAATATACCAAGAGATCCACAGTCAGGACAACCATCAGGACAAAGAGTACATGAACCATTAGTAATATCAAAACTATTTGATAAATCATCACCATTATTATATAACGCATTAACAAAAGGTGAGACATTAACAGAAGTAGAATTAAAATGGTACAGAACAAGCTATGCAGGAAAACCAGAGCATTACTTTTCAATTGTATTAGAAGATGCAGTAATCGTAGATATAGACGCATACATGGATAATGAAGAAGGACAAGCAAAAACACAAGTAGCACCTTTAGAAAAAGTATCATTTGCATATAGAAAGATTACATGGAGACATGAGACAGCAAGTACATCAGGAGAAGATGACTGGAGAATTGGTGTAGGATTAAATGCCTAAACATAAATAAAAATAAGGAGGGAACTCCTTATTTTTTATATATCAAAAAGTAATAGAAAATAAAAAAAAGATAAAAATAAGAATAAATAAAATAATAAAAGTAGCGAGAAAAAATATTATTTTTTAATATATAAGATAAAAAGAAGTATAAAAAAATAAGTAAGGCTAAAAATTGTCCGAAGAAATAAAAAAAAGAATAAATGAGATAGAAAATAACTTACAAGAAGAAATAGAAGAAGCATTTAGTTTAAAAGAGTTAAGAAAAGAAGTAAACCAAGAAATAAGCTGTAGACTAAAACTATTAAATTATAAAGAAAATGAAATAATAGGATTAGGAATATTAGATGGAAGCTATAGTGTATATAAACTAAAAGGGAAAAGTCAAGTAAATAAACCCTATAGCTTTGAACTAATATTTGTAAGTGATGAGTTTATAAATATAGAAGAACTAGTAGATACAGATGTAGAAATAAAACTACAAGATGAAATAAGCCCTATAATAAAAAAAACAATATATGGGAAAATATATAAAGCAAGTGAAGATAGTATAGTAGCAAGAAAACATCTATATAAAATAGAAGTAGTATCACCTCTATATTATTTAGGATTAAATAATAGATATGAAATATATCATGAAAAAAAAACAAGTGATATAATAAAAGAGATAATAAATAGATATAACCAATTATTAAACCTTCAAATAGATATAAAATTAGATTTATTAAAAGCTCCAATAAGAGAGTATACAACTCAATATAATCAAAGTGATTTAGAATTTATACAAATGCTTTGTGAAGAAGAAGGATATAGCTTAATAATAGACTATAGCTCAAATGATCCATATAAACTAATATTGTGTGAGTTAAATGAACATGTAATAGTAAATACATACTCTTCAACTTGTTCTTTTAATCATAGTAAAGAGTTTAAAGCAAGTAATCATATAGAAGACTATTATGATAAAAATAAACCAAGCCAAGAATATAAAACACAAAGTGGAGCAAATATAGTAAGCTCAATAAAAGATAATGAATCAACATCACAATTAAGAAATGATATAAAGAAATATACATTAAGAGATAAATTAAACTTGTTAGATGAGAGTTACTATAAAGATTTAAATAGATATACAAAAATAGATTCTCAAAGAGAATATGTACAATCAAATATAATAGAAGGAAGTTCACAAGAGTTAAATATAGAAGATAGTTTGTGTATAAGATTAGAAGATGAGAAAGCAAATAAAAAGATAGATAGTATCATCATAGAAGTAGAATATAAAGGACATTTTCCAAATGCCCTAGATGAATATAGACAAAATATAAATGAACAAGTAAAACATCAACTGCAATATGAAGTAGAATTTAAAGCCATACCAAAAGATATAGAATATAAACCCAAAAAAACGATAAAGAAGCCAAGAATAAACTCAATATTAACAGCAAAAGTATCAAATGGGAATTCAAATACAAAAGATTATGATAATAGTATAGATGTAGATGAAGAAGGAAGAATAAGAGTACTGTTTGCATTTGAAGAGAATCAAATAACATCAACATACCTAAGAGTATCAAATATACAATCAGGGAATGGATATGGGAGTCAATTTATACCAAGAGTAAATCAAGAAGTAATAGTAGGATTTATAAATGGGGATCCAGATTGTCCTATAATAATAGGAAGTTTGCATAATGGGGAGAATAAGAAGGCATATAACTTGCCAGAGAATAAAACACAAAGTTATATAAGAACAAATTCAATGCCACAATATGAGGAGACAAAAGGGTATAACGAGTTATTATTTGAAGATAAAAGAGGAGAAGAGAGAGTATCAATAAGAGCACAAAGAGATTTAAATTTCCATGCTTTAAATAATCAGAATATACAAATAGAGAATAATTCAAAGACCATAGTACAGAAAGATAAAGAGGAGACGATACAAGAGAATTCAAATTTAACAGTAGGGAAAGATTTAAATGAGAAT
>NZ_JBJBSI010000011.1:0-79079 GCF_044841725.1 Arcobacter sp. YIC-80
ATTACTTCTTATTAACCTTCGTTTTTAAAGATCTTAATCTCTTTAGAACTTTTTGTCGTTCCTCTGAAATTGGACGGGAATTATAGACAAATTTCTCCCCTTTGTCAAGAAGTTTTCCTAAATATTAACTTAAATTGCTCAATTTGTAATCTTTTTGTCTTTTTTTCTGCTTTTTACTATGCTTTTATTGGGTTTTTACTTCTCTTTTTTGGTTTTTTTTAACTTTTTTTATTTTTTGTTTATCTTTATTGGATTTTTATTTATTTTACTTACTCTTATTTATAGTTTATTTCATTATTGTTCTATTTTAATTGGACAGTATTTTTATATTCTTCATTTGTTTATTTTCTCTTTTATATAATAAGTAAACAATATTAATTTTATAGATTAAAGGAATTTCATTATATTTAATAAGATTGTATTTTCATTTATTTAATATAATATCAAGTTTTTATATTTATATGATTTCTATCTTAGTAACTATTTAGTTTTTTTAGGTATTTTGATTTATATTAGTATTTAGTGGAGATAATTTTTTGGCAAAAAAAAAGCTTTTAGCTAGAAGAACTTAAGTTCTTCTAGATAAAAGCTTATTAGTGGCTCCGGCACCTGGATTCGAACCAGGGACCAAATGATTAACAGTCATCTACTCTACCACTGAGCTATGCCGGATTTTGTTGAATAATTTATAAATGGCTCCGGCACCTGGATTCGAACCAGGGACCAAATGATTAACAGTCATCTACTCTACCACTGAGCTATGCCGGAATCTATAAATTTGAAATGTATTAAAATAATGGCTCCGGCACCTGGATTCGAACCAGGGACCAAATGATTAACAGTCATCTACTCTACCACTGAGCTATGCCGGATTATTTAACCATTTTTTTAATGGAGTGGAATTATAGTAAAAAATATTTTCTTTGTCAAGGGAATTTTATAAAAATTTATAAATTTTTATAAAATTTAACTCCACTACTGTCTACAAGTGATATTTTACTATTTTTTACTAGTTCTTTTAAATTATTCTTAGACTCTTCATCAAATAAATTTTCAATATCTTCAATTGTAAGTGGTCTTCTTTTTAATGTTTGAACTATATCTTCTTTTGAATATAAGCTTAAATGTTTAGGCCTATTTTTATATGCAATATTTACATTAATACCTTCAAATGTATTTGCTACTTTTTCTAAAGTATCATAACTTACTGGTTTAACTTTATATGCAGGAGGTCTATCAATAGTACCAATATCTACTCTTTTTGGATTAATTTGCTTTATTGCATCATATAGTAAAGTAATTTCATCATCTTTATCATTTAAATCTTTTACAAAAAGTATTTCTAAAACAAAATCATTTTTAGTTTTTTTTGAAAATTCAATCATTGAAGGAATAATTTTTTTTATATTTATACTTTTATCTGTTCTATCTAATTTTTTAAAACATTTTTCACTTACACAATCTAAAGATAATTTAACTGTATCAATTTTCATAAGTGTATTAAATATATCTTCTTTATAAATTGTACTACCATTTGATAAAATTAAAGTTTTTGTATCTTTTTTTATTTTGTTGATTTCATCAACTAGTTCATCTAATTTAGGATAAAGTGTAGGTTCACCATTTGCAGTAAGTGTTATAACATCTATTTTTTCGTTTTTTGAAAAACTTGTTTTTATTTCTGCTATTACATCTTCTACACTTGGGTACTCTGTCATTTTTGAAACAGTTTTTGCACCTTCAAGTTCGCAATATAAACAATCAAAATTACACTGTTTTGAACTAGGAGAAAGATCAATTCCTAGTGAAATTCCAAATCTTCTTGAAGCAATTGGTCCAAAAGTTATTGAGTTTGAGTAAGGCATTGTTTGGCTTTCTTTAATAAGTAGCAAAAGCTACTTATTTTATTTTGAGATTTTTATTAAGATTTTCTAGAGACTCTATGACACTCTTTTACGAAGTGAATTGCATTTTCTACAGGTACATCTGGTAAAATACCATGTCCTAGATTGAAGATATGACCCTCACCTTGCATAGTCTCTTGAATTTTTTCCACACATTTAGTAGTTTCTTCTTTAGAATATAATCTACAAGGTTCCATATTTCCTTGAAGAACATACTTATCTCCAAGCTTAGCTTTTGCCATAGCCATTGGTGTTCCCCAATCAATACCTAATACATCAAAGTTTCCGTAAACTCCACCCATGTTAATAAATGCTGAAATTCCTTTAGGGAACATAATTACTGGAATATGAGGATATTTCTCTTTTAAGTGCTCAGCAATTTCTACCATATACTTCCATGAAAATTCATCATATCTTCCTGGTTCAATTGCAGCCGCCCATGAATCAAAGATTTGAACAACATCTGCACCAGCTTCTATTTGTTTTTCCATATATAACTTAACTACATCAGTAACTTTTCTTAAGATTTTATGTAAAAATTCAGGATTAGAATACATCATTTTTTTACATACATTATATGTTTTAGTACCTTGACCTTCAATCATATATGTAGCTAAAGTCCAAGGAGCACCAGTAAATCCAATAAGTGCTTTATCTTCTGGTAATCTTTGTTTTAATAATTTAATAGTTTCATAAACGTATGTCAATTTTGAAGCTGCATCTTCACCACCTATTAAAGCATCTAATTGTTCCTCAGTTTTAATTGGCTCTTTAAAGATTGGTCCTTCACCTTTTACAAACTCTAAGTGCATTCCCATTTCATTTGGAATAACTAAAATATCAGAGAATAAAATAGCAGCATCAACACCAACAATATCTAAAGGTTGGATTGTAACTTCACAAGCTTTTTCTGGATCATGACACAAATTCAAGAAATTTCCAGCTTGTGCTCTAACTTCCATATATTCTGGTAAATATCTACCAGCTTGTCTCATCATCCATACAGGAGTATAAGGAGTCTCTTTTCTTAAACACGCATCAACAAAAATTTTTGACATAATTTACCTTTTTATTTTTTTCCAACTTTTCCTAAAAAGAAAAGTCCAATAGCTAAAGCAGTCACTGCTAAAGCAAAATACAACATTTCTAAAGCACCATTATATTCAGTGTGTAATACTTTTTGAAAAAAATTTACAACTAAAACCATAACAATTACTTTTGCTATTTTATCTTTTAATTGATCTAAAGATGTAATTGATAAGATTTTTGAATCATCTTGTGCTTCTTCACAATGATCAATAGGTGAGATAAAAAGTTCATATATTCCAAATGAAAATATAAGCATAACTACTGCTATTAAATATAAATCAACAGCACCAATTATGCCACTTACTACATCTTCATGAAAATTTTCAGGATGAGCATGAACTATAATAGTATCAAAAGCATATTTTGCGATACTAAATATATCCATACTAGCAATAATAAATAATACTACTGCTCCTAATAAGCCAAAAAGTACAGCGAAAAGTACAAGAAATCTTGTTTTCCACATTGCACTTTCAAAAAGCTTTTCTATCATTAAATGTCACTCTCCATTTCAATCCATTTTAATGCAATTCTAACAGAGTTAGTTGCTGCACCTACTCTTACTTGATCTGCAACATTAAAAAAATGTACGATATTAGGAGCATAAACATCTTTTCTGATTCTACCTACATAAGTCATATCTGTATCAGTTGATACAATTGGCATAGGATAAGCATTATTTTCTAAATCATCAATAACTTCAACATTTTCAAAGTTTTCTAAAGCACTTCTAACTTCATTTACATCTACATCTACATTTTCGTCAAATGTTACTGTAATTGATTCAGAGTGAGATCTTAATACAGGTACTCTTACACAAGTAGCAGCTACTTGAACTTCTTTATGAAGAATTTTTTGAGTTTCGTTTACCATTTTCATTTCTTCTTTAGTGAAATCATTTGGTTGTGCAACATCAATTTGAGGAATTACATTTAATGCAATTTGGTGTGCAAATGCATCTTTTTTACTCTCATCTAATTTAAAAGCAAAGAAATCTTGCATTTGTTTTACAAGTTCTTCCATCCCTGCTTTACCTGCACCTGAAACTGCTTGATAAGTAGATACATCAACTCTTTTAATTCCATATAACTCATCTAAGGGCTTTAAAGATAATACCATTTGAATTGTTGAACAGTTTGGATTAGCAATAATTCCTGTCTCTCTCCAAAAAGCAATATCTTCTGGATTTACTTCTGGAACCACTAAAGGAACATTTGGATTCATTCTAAAATGACTTGTATTATCAATTACAACTGCACCTGCTTCTACAGCATATTTAGCAAACTTTTCTGAAATACTTCCACCTGCACTAAAAAATGCTATATCAACTTCATTTTCTTCAAAAACAGTCTCAGTTAGTTCTAAAACTGTGTATTCTTTATTTTTATACTCTATTTTTGAGCCGGCACTTTTAGCACTTGCTAAAGGAACAATATTATTAACTGGAAAGTCATAATCTGCCATAACTCTAAAAAGCTCTTCACCTACTGCACCAGTTGCTCCTACAACTGCGACATTAAATTTTCTCATATTACTCTTCCTTTTCTTCTAAATTATCATTTGAAGATTCTTCAATATTTTGTTGAGTTTTATCCTCAACTGCTATTTCTTCTATTATTTCTCCATCTTCGTTATATCTAATAACATTACCATTTTCATCTACTTCAATTTCTTCATCTTGCTTTGGACATTTTGCAATTGATACAACTTTATCACCTTTATCAACATTAACGATGATAACACCAGAAGTATTTCTTCCTGCTTTTCTAATAGTTTGCATATCTACTCTAATCATCTTACCAATTGAAGTTAATGCCATTAAGTCCATACTTTCATCAACTAAAACTTCACCTACAACATTTCCTGTTTTTTGTGATAATTTCATTGAAATAACACCAGAACCTGCTCTATTTGTAAGTCTATACTCTTCAACAAGTGTTCTTTTTCCTATACCTTTTTCAGATACTGTTAATAATTCTTGTTCTATAGAATCAATTACATCAGCATCAACAACATAATCAGTATCATGCTTAAACTTAATACCTCTTACTCCTCTAGTACTTCTACCTTGTTCTCTAGTCTTATCTATTTCAAATCTAATACATTGACCTAAACTAGTAAAAATCATAATATATTCAGACTCAACGTTTGTAATTTTAGCTGTAACTATTTCATCTAAATCATCAAGTACAATTGCTCTTACACCATTTGATCTAATATTACTGAATTCTGATAATGAAGTTCTTTTTACAATACCATTTTTAGTAAAGAATGCTAATGATTTAGACTCATCGAAATCATCTGTTGGGATAATTGCCATAATTTTTTCATCAGGTCTTAAGTTAATTAAGTTAACAACTGCTTTACCTTTTGCTGTTCTACTTCCCTCTGGAATTCTATAAACTTTTAACCAGTATAATTGTCCCATATTGGTTACAAACATTAAAGTATCATGAGTATTTGAAACAAAGAATTTTTCAATAAAGTCATCATCATGAGTAGTAACTGCTACTTTACCTTTACCACCTCTTCTTTGTTTTTCATAAGATTTAATTGGAACTCTTTTTACATATCCATTGTGAGTTATAGTAACTACCATTGGCTCATTTGGAATTAAGTCTTCCATATCAATTTCATCATAAGAATCTTCAATTTCAGTTCTTCTTTCATCAGAATACTTATCTTTAATTTCTACTAATTCTTCTTTAATAATCTCATTTAATTTTTCTTCAGATTTTAAAATAGCTTCTAACTCAGCAATTAAAGCTAATAACTCTTGATATTCAGCTTCTAATTTATCTCTTTGAAGACCTGTTAATCTTCCTAGTCTCATATCTAAAATAGCTTGTGATTGAATTGTTGAAAGTCCAAATCTATCTTGAAGTTTTTCTTTTGCTTCAGCATCATTTGCAGAAGCTCTAATAATTTGAACTACTTCATCAATATTATCTAATGCAATTTTTAATCCCTCTAAAATATGAGCTCTTGCTTTTGCCTTTTCTAAATCAAAAATTGTTCTTCTAATAATTACAGTTTTTCTATGTGATAAGAAAATATTTAAAAGTTGTGGTAAATTAAATACTTTTGGCTCTTTATTATGAACTGCTAAAAGTATAATACCAAATGTAGTTTCCATTGGTGTAGATTTATAAAGATTATTTAATACAATCTCACCCATAGCATCTTTTTTTAATTCAATTACAACTCTAATACCTTCTCTATCAGATTCATCTCTTACTTCTGAAATACCTTCAATTTGCTTGTCTTTAGCAAGTGTTGCTATTTGTTCAATTAATCTTGATTTATTTACTTGATATGGAAGTTCATCTAAAACAATTACTTCTTTTTTACCTTTTGTTTCAATATGATGCTTAGCTCTTATCTTAACTCTTCCACGCCCTGTTTTATAAGCATCAATGATCCCTCTTCTACCAAAGATAGTACCACCTGTTGGGAAATCTGGACCTTGAATAAATTGCATTAAATCCTCTGCTGTTGCTTCTGGATTGTCAATAGTATATAAAACTGCATTTAATAATTCATTTAAATTATGTGGTGGAATTTTTGTAGCCATACCAACAGCAATACCCTCACTACCATTTAATAATAAAGTTGGAACTCTTGTAGGTAAAACAGTTGGTTCTTTTAACGTATCATCATAGTTTTGAGTATAATTGATTGTATCTTTATCAATGTCTCTTAAAACCTCTTCAGATATTTTAGTCATTCTAGCTTCTGTATATCTCATTGCTGCGGCATTATCACCATCAATTGAACCAAAGTTTCCTTGTCCATCAACTAAAGGAGCTCTCATTGAGAAATCTTGTGCCATTCTAACTAGTGCATCATAAACTGAGCTATCACCATGAGGGTGATACTTACCAATAACATCTCCAACAATTCTTGCAGATTTTTTATATGCAGATTTTGAAGAAATATTTAAATCATGCATAGCATATAAAATTCTTCTGTGAACTGGTTTTAATCCATCTTTTGCATCTGGTAGTGCTCTACCAATAATAACACTCATTGAGTAATCTAAATATGAAGCTTTTACAGAATCTTCAATATTTATATCAATAATATCTTGGTTTTCAAAAAGGTTTTCCATAAAAAAAGGCCTTTGTAATATAAAATTTAGATATTATATCTAAAGTGGGCTTAGGCTAAGTTGAGTAAGTTATTTATGAAAGAAAAGAGACCAAAAATAGTCTCTTTTTTAATATATAAAAGTTATTTATGCTTTTTCGTTTTTATATTTGATGATCATATTATAAACATCATCTTTTAATTTTAATTTTTCTTTTTTCTTTGCTTCAATTTCAAATTGATCAGCATGATTTTTTTCCATTTCTGTAATTTCTTCATCTAAATCATTATGCTTATCAAATAACTTATGAAAATGTGCATCTTTTTGTTTTAACTCTGCGATTAGTTCTCTATGTTCATGAAACATTTTATCATCCTCTTGTTGATTTATAAAATAATTATACACCCCAAGAACTTAAGATAATTTAAATTTATTATTATGTTCTGTAATCGGCATTAATCTTTACGTACTCATAACCTAAATCACATCCGTATGCTGTAAAACTATACTCCCCTACTCCTAAATCACAAATAACTTTAAATTTATCATTTTCTAGTACTTTTGCTGCTTTTACTTCTTGCTCTTCATCAAAGCAGATTTCACCTTTATTATAAACAACAACATCATTATATGATATAACTAACTTTTCTTCATCACTAGTTACTCTTGATGCTCCTATTGTGGATGCAATTCTTCCAAAGTTTGGATCTTCACCAAACAGTGCTGTTTTTACAAGTAATGAATTTGATAATGCTTTTGCAGCTATTTGTGCTTCTTCTTTTGTTGCTGCATTTTTAACTTCAAATGCAACTGCCTTTTTTGCACCTTCACCATCTGCGACCATTAGCATTGCCATATCATGCATTACTAATCTTACAGCTTCAAAAAATGCCTCTTTGTCATAAGCATTTGATTTTTGATTTGCTAATATCATTACTGTATCATTTGTTGATGTATCTCCATCTACTGATATTGCATTAAATGTTGTTTCACTATTTACTTTTAATGCTTCTTTCATATCATTTGAAGGAACTGCTGCATCTGTACAAATAAAACAAAGCATAGTTGCTAGGTTTGGATTTATCATCCCTGCACCCTTTGCAACTGCACCTATTTTAAATGAACTTCCATCTTCAAGTTTTACTTCATACATACAAGTTTTAGAATAAGCATCTGTTGTCATAATAGCTTTTGATAAATTCTCACCATTTTTAGCATTTAAATCAAAAGAGTTTGCACCATTTACTATTTTTTCAATTGGTAAAGGGTTTCCAATTACTCCTGTACTACTCATGATTGGATTTACTAAATCAAAATTTAATGATGAAAAAATAGTATCAATATCTTCTATACCTTTTTTTCCTGTCATTGCATTTGCATTTTTTGAATTAATAAGTACAAAGTTCGTCTTAAAATTCTCTTCATATTGTAAATAATGTTTTAATGGTGCTGCTTGAAATCTATTTTCTGTAAATATAGCTTGTACTTCAGATGGTTCATTTGTATAAATAAAACCTAAATCATTATTGCCATTTGGTTTAAGTCCTGCACTTATACCATCACAATTAAAGCCATCAATTTGATCAATGTAACCTTTTATTGGTAATATTGTAAACATCTTATATATCCTCTGGTTTCTCTTTTAAATTTATTATTCTTTTTGCTCTTGAAATACCTTTTTGTGAACCTACAAGTAAAAGTTTACAATTAGCACTAATAAGTATTGTTCCTTTAGGCATTTGAATAAATTTACCCTTTTTTTCAGTTATTCCTATAACTGAAACTTTAAGTCTATCTCTTAAATGTAAATCTTTAATCTCTCTATTTACAACCCAAGACTCTTCATTTACATAAACCTCTTCCATATCAATAGGAGTATCTCTTTTATATAAAAATTCATCAAGCACATTTTCCATATCTGGCCTAATAGCCATAGCAGATACTCTTTTTGCCATTAAAGATGGAGTTGCAACAACTTTATCAGCTCCAAGTTTTTTAAGTCTTATTTTTTCATTTTGCGTTTCTGCATTTGAAATAATTAAAAAAGGACTTCTTCCAAGCTCTTTTTCATAAAGTCTAACAGAAGCAATTAAAGTAATATTGTCTGAAATATTCTTTGATAAAGATATTGCACCTTTTGCAGAACTTAAGTGAGACTTTAAAAATGCAACCTCTTTATAGGGTTCTTCTTTTACAAAATATGGATAACCATTCTCTTTAGCTATTTGTTCTATATCTTCACTTGGATCAACAACAACAAAAGGAATATGATTTTCCCTAAACTGTTTTGCTAACTGTGAAGTATACTCATTATGATAGAAAATAACAAAATGTCTTCTAAGTCTTGCAATCTTATATAACATACTTCTTTCCTTATATAGGTCAAACAACCTTCCTTTAACTACAGTATCAATTAAAACAGCAGTAGAAAGTGTAAATACTGCAAAACCAAATATAATAAGCGTAATAGTAAAAAATCTTCCAGCAGGTGAAATAGGAGCTATTTCTCCAAATCCAACAGTTGTAAATGTAATACCTGTTTGAAATATTGCGTCTAAGATTGAAAAGTCATCAATGATAATGTAACCTAATGTACCTATCATCATAATGATTTGAACTAATACAAATGGTAATCTAAATGGTTTTAATTGTGAGTATATTAATGGATTTAAGTCGTATTCTGGTTTGACTGATCTAATTTCCCAGCCAAGGGCTTTTTTGATTCTTCTAAAGATGCTCATGAAAGCACTTTTCTAGTGCTCTCTTATGAGTGTTTTTTAAGAGTTCTTAACTCTTTAGCTGAGATTCTGATTTTTTTAGTTGTACCATCTTCTAAAGTAACTCTAACTGTTCTTAAGTTTGGTAAAAATCTCTTTTTAGTTCTGTTTTTAGCGTGACTTACGTTGTTCCCAACCATAGGTCCTTTTCCTGATATTGCACATCTTCTTGACATTTGTCTTCCTTATATAGTGAAAAATATTTGCGTATTTTATCTTAATAGACTTAAATTTTATTTAAATTATTGATAATTTCATTTACTCTTTTTAAATTAAGATTTAAGGTAAATTTTTTTGCTAGTTTTCTATTATCTTTTTTAATTTTTTTCATTTCGTCTTTTTCCATAAGAACAGCATCAATTTTAAAAGAAGCTGATCTATCATTTGGATTCTCCATAGTTGAAAAAACATCTATTAATTCACTTGCATGATTATTTACTGTAGTAAAAACTACATTTTTACAATACATTGCTTTTAGAATACTAGAAGCAAAATATTTATTATATGTGGGCAAAAAGAAAATATCAGATGCTAAAAAAAGTTCCTCTATATTTTCATAATCTTCAACTAATAGCAATTTAGAAGAATAATCAAACTTTGATATTTGAAATTTTAAACTATTAATTTGCTTTTTATCACCTGCTATTATTCCTAAAATATTTTGTTCATTTAAAGAAAATAAAGTTTCTATAAACTCTTTTACTCCAGAATTTTTAAAGTTTTTAGCAGTAAAAAAAATGATCCTTTTTTTTGAATTAATATTTAAAGTATCACAAACTTTTTTCTTAATAAGTTTAGGTTTTTCATAATTTATATCAATACTTGGATATATACATTCAATTTTTGTAGGATCAAGCTCATTTAAACTTTTAAGTATTTCTGTTTTTAGAGTTTTTGAATTAACTATAACCTTTTTAGAATTAAGTATTTCACTTTTACTTTTCTCATCTAAACTCCCTGAATGAAAATATATATCTGCATACTCTTTTTTTAAAAAAGAAAGTTTCTTTAAAATACCAGTATTTTGTACTTCTATAATATTTTCTTGTTTTAGTAAAGCATCTATAAGATTACTTTTTGTTTTATATGAAATTGATATTTGATTCATTTAAACTCTTTATATTAATGATAAGCGTATATTGGACTATTTGTGATTTTTATATCTTTTTTTAATTCCTGACCAAATTTATCAAAAACTCTATTAAAATCTGTTAAGTCTATCTCTCTTTTTGAACTAGACCAAATAATATCAAATTTTTCTTTTTTCTTTTCACAAGTTAAAACATGTAAATCTTTTGATTTAGAAAAATTTATAAACTTTGAACTGTTTAATTTATCTTCAAAGTTATTGACTATTTCTATCGCTTTTTTAGGCAAAGTTGTTTTATCCATATACAAAAATTCAACTTTTCTTGAAGCATAAACTAAAAGCATGTATCTTAACAAATTAGTCAAAGACTCTTCATCGTTAAAACTATTTTTATTAAAAATAAGTTTTACATATAAATTATCATTTGTAATTCTTGAACTTAACATTGAAGAAGAGTAATACATACTAACAAATTTTAAAAAATCGTATAAACCATAACATTTTGATTCAGGATTTTTTTCTAAGTCAACATAGATATTTACAAATGTTTTGTCATATAAAGGTGACTTCTTATCAAAAAAATATTTTATGTCTTGAAAAAAACTATTTTTGTGACTTTCACTATTTATATTTAAAAATTCTAATCTCTTGATTCTATTAGTATTATCTGTTAAAAAATCATCATAGTTTTCTTTAGTGCCTTTTAGTAAATATGCAAATAGAGATATTAATGGATAAATAAATATTGAGTGTATTTTTGATTTCATTATTCTATTTCTTTTTTTCTAATTCATAGAGTTTTGCTTCTTTTAAAAATGCATAATATGAGTTATTTATAGAAGATATAAAACCTCTTCTTCCATTTAAGAAATTTCTTTTTAAAATATAAGACTTAATAAAAGATAAAGGCATAACTAAAATAAGTTTAAGTAGAGAAGATTTTTTCTTTTTATTATTTTTCTCTTTTGCTCTTAAAGATGAATAATTATTAATTTTTAAAAGATGTGTAGATAAATCAACTATTCCATAATCATAAATAAAACCAGAAGCATTTTTTATTTTCCCATCTATTTTTATTGATTCATGTACTAGTTTATCTTCATAATTACCTTTTTCTTTTTTAAAAAATCTTATTCTTCTATTAAATTTTGATTTTTTATTATTAAATTTCCCTAAATACATACTTGAAATTTTTATATCTAATCCATCAATTTGGTCTTGTATAATTGTATCTTCTATTTCTTTTTTTAAATCAGTTGTAAGTTCTTCATCAGCATCAAGGTTTAAAACCCATTTATTTGAACATAAATCCTTTGCGTATTGCTTTTGTTTTGAAAACCCAAGCCATTCTTGATGAAAAATATTATTAGTATAATCTTTTACTATTTCTAAAGTTTTATCTGTACTTCCACTATCAACAATAATTATTTCATCAAAATCCTTTACACTTTCTAAAACTCTTTTGATGTGTTTTTCTTCATCTTTACAAATTATATAAACAGAAGCTTTTATCATAATTTATTCCTAACTTTAAAAATTTTTAATAGAAAATCAATAAAACTTTCAGTACCCAAAATACCTAATCTATTTATAGTAAAAACATCATCTGTCTTATCAAACAAACCTCTTTTTACAACAGTAGCATTTTTATAGCCTGCTTTTTTCACAATATCTATAATTCTATCATCAAATTTTCCATAAGGATAAGCAAATGCCTTACATTCAGTTTTTGTGAGCTCTTCAACTTTTTGTTTTGAAAAAAAGATTTCTTTTTCTAAATCTTCAAGCTTTTCAATTTTTAATAAATTTTTATGAGATAAAGTATGAGAACCAAACTCTATTAAATTTGATGACAACATATCTTTTATTTGATTTTCATCTAAAAGCTTTGATAAATAACTTGTATTATCTTTTTCCCAATGATTTTCATTTTGTAAAGGTACAAGATAAATAGTTGCTTTAAAATTATACTTTTTTAATATAGGAAAGGCATTAATATAATTATCTTCAAAACCATCATCAAAAGTAACCACAAAAGACTTTTCAGGAATACTATTTAAAGATGTTAACTCTGAAATAGTATATGAACTCCAACCATTATCATAAAACCATTTCATTTGTTTATCAAAATCTTTTGGTTTCACTCTCCACTTATTATGTTTTTCATTTATTTTATGTTCGCTTATACTATGATACATTAAAATTCTAGCTTTATTTAAACTATGAGTTTTTCTCCACCAATTATATCTTAAGGATAAAGCTAAAAATATTATTATAAAAATTAAACTTTCAATCATTATAAAAGACTTTCATAAGCTTTAATATATTCACTAGTCATTTTAGATATACTAAAATCATCTTTTCTATTTTTTACTTTTTTAAATAGTTCTAAATAATACTCATAGTTTACAAATAAATCTTCTAATTTAGAGGCAAGAGCTTCTGGTTTCTGATCAAAAATCAAATCTTTATCTAATATTTCTGAACAAATACCAGTATTTGTTGAAAGTAAAACATCTGAATAATAAATACCATCAATTGCTGTTAAACCATAAGGTTCAAAAACAGAAGCAATAATTTGTACATCAGCACTTGCTAAATGATCATTTAAATTATCAACGAAACCTACTATTTTTATTCTATCTTCTAAACCTAGTTGTTTAATTAACTGAATTAACTCTTCTTTTTGTTCTCCTTCCCCAAAAATGCTAAATTTGTAGTCAAATTTAACTAATCCTAAAGCTTTAATAATTAAATCCATACCCTTAGCAGGTGTCAATCTTGCAGCAGAAACAATATGAAACTTGTCTTCTTTCTTCACAGGTTTAGGTTCTTTATATGCCATTCCATTTTTTATAATAAGTGTATTATCAGCGTTAATAATAGAATGTGTTTCTTCAAGTATACCAACAGCTAAATCAGCTAATACAAATTTTTTCTTAGGTGTTAGTGTATGTTTGGTTGCAAGTATTGGTATTTTTTTATTCAAAAAAATTCTTGCATTATACATAACTTCTAATTCTTTTGTATTATGAACATGAATAACATCTGGGTTAACTTTTTTTATTATATTTGCAATTTTATATAAAAAAATTGGATTATATCTATTTTTTTCAAAATTTATTTCAAGTAAATTTACTTTATTATTAATATATGGTTTTATTAAATTATGAGTAAGTAAGTAGACTTCATTATTCTTTGATAATTCATTACAAATGTCCACACAAAACCTTTCAGTCCCTGCAAACTGAACCCAATGTAATGTATGTAATATTCTCATAATTCTTTTCCTTTTTTGTATTTATATTCAGCCCACTCATAGCTATTTGCTTTTGAACGATTAAATAAAACTTCTAACATAAAATTTGTAACTCTTTTTGCATTAGCAATATCAAATGTTTTATTTTGACCATTTTGAGCAATTTCTAAATACTTTTTATTTTGTAAAAATTTTTTTATCTTTTCAAAACAATCTTTGGGACAATCAAAATATACTAAATCTTTTTCATCTTCATATAGCTTTTCAAAACCTTTTATTCTAGGAGAGAATGTACAAACCTTTGAACCTAAAAATTGTGCCATTCTATCAGAAGCTCCTAGCACCTTTTCTTGATTTACTTCATTTAAATGGTCATCTCTATTAAAATTGATAGCAATTTTAGACTTAGCTATTTCCTTATGAAAATCATTTCCAAAAATAGCTGGTTTTCCTAAAGATGCGAAAACATTCAGCTTTATATTTTCCTTTTCACAAAACTCTTTTAGTAATAATGCAAATTTAGTTCTAACATCTTCTTTATAATCCCTTGCTATATATAATACGTCAGTTGTTTTCTCATAATTCAAACTTTTATCAAAAGCTGGATCTGAAATGTTTGGGAAAAAAGAGAATATTGTATCGGTATATTTTAAAGAAAGATTTTTTAATTCTTTTGCATTTGCATAAAAAAAAGCATCCATACAATCTAGTTTTTCGAAAAAATCTTTTTTTTCTTCTAAATGATCTACGTACCACTGTATTACTTTTATATTTGGAAGAGTCTTTTTAATAGTTTCTATAGTACTTCTAAAAATCTTTTCAGCTTTAGCTAAAACTAAAATATCAGCATCTATATTTTTACAAATTTCTATCAAAGATAAATTCATTTTTTTTAGTCCACTATCTTTAACTCCAAAAGTTCTGTTATTTCTTTCTATATCTCTATAGCTAAAATCATAAACAAAATGTCCATTTTGAATAAAGCCATGACTTATTTTTCTCTCTAAACCATAAAAAAAGTTTCCATTATCTTTTTCATTAAATATCCCACAGTGAACAATTTTAAGATGTTTTTTCATCTAATATACCTTTATAATACTTCATTAAACTATTTATATAATTTACTTTATCGAAACTTTTTTTAATTTTTTCATGTTTAATATAAAAGTTCTTCTTTTCCTTTTCAAAATTCATATATATATCATTTATCTTTTTAGGGAACTGTTCTATATTAAGCAAATAATCTTTGTCTAAAACTTCAACAATACCTCCTACAGGTGTAGATATTATAATAGGACTATATAGTAAGCCTTCTATCAAAGTAATAGGTAAACCTTCACTTAACGAAGAAATTAATTGAATATTAGAGTTTATCAGATAACTAGGTATATTATCTTTAAAACCAATTAATTTAATTTTGCCTTCTAAATTTTTACTTTTAATCAATTCATTAAGCTGAGACTTTTGATTCCCTTCACCAATAATATTAAGTTCGAAATCAAAATCTAATTTTGATAACTCATTTATTAAGTTATCAAATCCTTTAATAGGATCAAGTCTTCCCACTGCTACCATTGTGAATTTTGAGTTTTGTTGTGAGTTTTGTTCTTTATAATCAAGTCCAAAATAAATAACTTTACTGTTGTGAGTTATTGTTTTTGAAACTTTTTTAGAAACACTAATCACATTTTTAACTTTATTAAATATTTTACCTTTTCTACTATTATGTTTTGTTGCAATATGATTAAAGGAAATAAATTTACTCAAAATATAGCTTATTTGAGTTGCCTTTGCACCATGAGTATGCACAATATCACAACTTTTAATATTTTTTATAATTTCCAAATATAAAAAAGGATTATACCTTTTATCGTAAGATTTATATTCTAAAACCTCTATTTTTTTATCAAGTTTATACTTAAACTCACAACCAAAAGGTACAATAAGTAAACAATCATTAGTTTTTACTAATTCATTTAATGTATCAACTACTATTTTTTCTATACCACCAAATTTCCTAGAACAAGAAAAGTAACCAATTTTCATCGTACTCTTCCTTTTTTTATCTTTAAGATAAATGCTAATATACCTTGTCTACCACTTATCATAATTCTAGGAATTTTATAATTTGAAAATAGTTTTTTATCATAAACTGAATTATAAGTTGTAGTCGCATTTGAATAGTTTAGTTCTTCAACTAGACTCACATCCTTCTCATCATGAAAACCAAAAGGATAAGCAAATGAAGTACAATTAATTTTAAACAACTCTTCTAATTGTTCTTTTGATTTTAAAAGTTGTTGTTTTTTTTCATTTATATTTAATTCAGGTAAATTTACATGATCTAATGTGTGTGAGCCAATTTCAATTATTCCACTTTGTATCATATTTTTAACTTGTTCATCTGTTAACATCTTTTCATTATTTAATTCATTTGAACTTACTTTTAAATCTTTATCAGTTGCCCAATCTTTATTAAATCTATTTAAGACTATATAAATAGTTGCTTTAAAACCATATTTCTTTAATAAAGGAAATGCATTAGTAAAATTATCTTCGTATCCATCATCAAAAGTTATAACTACAGCTTTTTGTGGAATTTCTTTTAAAGAAACTAATTCACTTAATGTAAAACTTTTAAAATTATTTTTTTTTAACCATATTAACTGTTTTTCAAACTCTTCTGGTTTTACTCTTAATCTATTAAATTTAGATTGTTTTTTTGGCAAGTGCTCTGAAATCATATGATACATCAAAACTCTAGGGTAAGAGTATGAAATATTTTTTTTCCACCATTTAAATCTGATTGAAAAAACAATTAAAGAAATAAATATTAATACAAAGAGCCACAAATAGAATTCCACTAAGCTTCCTTAAATTTTTTACTATAAATTAGAAAAACAAAAATCGTTAAAAAGCTCAATATTTCTTTTGTAAAAAAAGCTCCAAAATCAAATTGTGTAATAACTAAAAAATAAATTGAAATAGAAAGATAAATATAATTCTTACTTTTAACTATTTCTTTTAAAATTATAAAAATAGTTAGAAAACAAAAAAAGAAGCCAATTAGCCCTGTATATAATAATATTTCTAAAACCATGTTATGAGGATCAGGAAATTTATTTAAATAAGCATTTGGTAAACTTGACCAAGAATCTATACCGTATCCAATAATAGGGTTTAACTTTATAAATTCAATAGTATACGCCCAAATTGTTGTTCTATGACTTGAATATCCCTCAAGTAATTGAGAAAATCTCATTTGAAGAGAATCAGAAGAAAAATAAACTGCTAAAAGCAGCCCTAAAAAACCAAACATATATAATATATGATTCATTTTTATTTCTCTATAGTTAAATACCATCAATACAAATATAGATGCAAAACTAGCAACCCAAGAAGATCTTGAGAATGAAAATATCATAAGAAATGTAAAAATAGTAAACAGTAAAACTGCTACTTTTTTATTATACATAAAAAGAATCGCACTTAAAACAACTCCCATTCCCATATGTAAGCCAAAAGAGTTCCTATTATTTAAAGTACCATGAATACCAATTCCTTTTAAAATAGAAGGATTTAAAATTAGCTCATATAAGCCTAATAAAGCTAAATAAAATAATGAGCAATACACTAGAATTTTAACAAATTTTTCTTGAAAATACTTTTTTTTATAGAAATATGCTAAACAAACAAAAATCAAACCATATCTAATAACAAACATAAAAGTAGTATGCCATGACTTCTGACTTAAGTTTTCAGGATTGACTAAATTTGATAATATCATTGAAAAAACAATTAAAAAGAATCCTATAGATAGGTATTTAACTTTTTTTAAGTTCTCTATTAAAATAGTGTAATCTTTATGTTTAAACAAAGAATAGATAAAAAAAAGAATAATCAAAGCCATAGAACCTTGAAAAATAGCATTTTTAAATGGTATTGACATTATCCAAAGTACTAATAAAAATTTAAAAATTAAACTTTCATTCTTGCTAATTAATATATTATTAATGATGAACTCCTTTATAAACAGCAATAGTCTTTTCAATCATATTTTCTAAAGAAAAGTTACTTTTTATATAATTTAAACCATCAAAGTTTAATTGTCCACATTTTATTATTTTTTTACTTAATTCTTTTACATCACCTATTTCAAAGAAAAAACCATTTTCATTTTCAATTATTATATCTTTAACCCCTCCATGATTTGTTGCAACTACTGGTGTGTTTAAAGCTATTGCCTCGGCTACTGCTCTACCAAAACTTTCAGGTTTTTTTGAACTACTTACTACTACATTGCTTATGTCATAAACTTCTGCTATTTTACTTTGGCTTCCTGTAAAAGTAATAGTGTTTTCTAAAGCTAAATCTTTAATCAATTTCTTTAATGAATCAAAATACTCTTTTTTGTCTTCTCTAACTCCACCAACTATAATAGCTCTTACATTAGGAATAGATTTTTTAACTTCTAAAATTGCTTTAATAAATGTTTCATAATCTTTTAATTGTGTTACTCTTCCAACTATAGATACAACAAATTTTTCATTTAAATCATATTTATTTTTAAAATCATTTTTAAAATCTTTGTCTAAATTCTTTTTATTGAATAACTTTGTATCTACTCCTCTGGGAATAACGCTTATAATGTCTGATGAAGTTTGATAATTGGTTTGAATATACTCTTTTATTGAATTACTAACACATATTATATGATCAGCTTTTGTCATAATCGAGCTGTAAAACCCTACACTATTAAAACCATGAACAGTGCTTATGATTTTAGCTTTTAAGTTCTTTTTTGCAAAGTAAACAAGCCATGCTGGAACTCTACTTCTTACATGAATTATATCTGGGTTTATTTTATTTAATAGTTTCTTTAAAGCAACAATTCTTAAAAGAACAGTTAAGATATTTTTACTACAAACATCAAAAGTATAGTGTTTTCCACCATCTACTTGTATTTGAGATACAAGTTTTCCTCCATTGCTTATTACAATAGACTCAAAACCTTTTTTTACATACTCTCTACTTGATTCAACTGTTCCTCTTTCAACTCCACCTTCATTTAATTCAGGTAAGACTTGAACTACTCTAAATTTTTCTATATTAAATTTCCACTCTTTCTAATAGTTTTTCAAAATCTACTTTTCTCTCCATAGAAGATACTTTTTCTACTAATCTATGGTATTTTGTATTCTCTTTTTTAGATTTTAAATTTATGATATTTATTTTAGCATTTGTATTAGCTCTTGCTTCACTTAGCATAGAAGTTGAGTCTTGAGTTATATATAATTCATCACATACATTTATAAAGTCATATACTGGATTTATTTCAGGTTCTCTTGAATAAATAAGTTTATAATCAAAATCATACTCATCTATTAATCCATCTACTTCAAAAGGTGTTCTTGCGCTAGTTGTTATATATTTTAAACTATCCCTTTGTTTTTTAAATATAAGATTTAATTCATTTCTTAAATTATCAGTATCTAAAGTAAAAACTGAATTATTTCCCCCAATTATAATCCCAATAGCTTTTTTATCTTCTACCTTTTGTAAAATATTTTTAGGCTTTGGAAAAGACAAATTTAAAGGTATTTCTAAAATATTATCTAATTTAGGAAAATTATCATGTTCTTGAGCAATTATATAATCAAAATCAATAAATTTATAACCTTTTGGAAGCATTAAAACTATAGATTTTTTATTTTGATTCTTACTAATAAACTTATTAAAGTAATAAGTGCCTGAACCTGTACTTATAACAGCATCATAAAACTCATAATAATACTTTCTGTATTCTTCAAATAAATCATCTGTGTAATAGTTTATTCTATCAAAGAAATAAGACATAGCTTTATGTAATTTTGTTTTAAATTTAACTTCTAAAATATCATAACTAATATTTTTAATCTTACAAAAAGCAATTGATTGATTTAGATGTCCTGGTTTTCCATCACTTATTATTAATATTCTTTTCATATATCTCTCTATAATGACTTTTAAATCTTTTATGTGGCCAAAACCATTGTTTTTTATCTGAAAGTATTATATCAGATATTGCATTAGCATGCAATTGTGAAGCTTTTTTAATATCATCTTCTTCACTATCTGTTTTTATTGGTTCTATAGGATTATATATCTTTATTGTATAATTATAATTATCTTTGTTATAAATAGCCACAGGAACTACATTTGCTTCAAATTTTCTTGCTAAAAGTGCTGCTGTACTTGTTTGATAAGCTTTTTTACCTAAAAAATTTACTTCAGTACCATCTTTTGAATTTATATTCTGATCAATTATTAAAGATACCACTTCTTTTTTCATCATAGCTTTTACAAGTTTTTTAACTGCACCTGATCTAAAAATGATTTTTGCACCTGATTTTTCCCTTGCTTCTACTATAAATTTATCCATTTCATTAAAATTAGACTCTCTTGCTACTTGATAAATAGGAGTTATAAATTTATTCAAATAACAACTTAACATTTCCATATTTCCAAAATGTGCTGATATTAAAATAATTGGTTTCTTTTCTTTTTTTAAATTAGTGAGAATTTCTTCATTTTCTATTTTAACTGTTTTTTTTAGTTCTTCATCACTCACGTCTAAATTTTCAATTAAAGATTGAACCCACAAAATCATATTAAAATAAGAATATTTTTGAATTTGCTGTAATTCATCTTCTTTTATCTTTCCATCAAAAACTAAATCAAGATTTGCTTTTATAATATTGTTTGTATTTGAAGCGAATAAATAAGCACTTTTTGCTATTAATCTAAAAAATCCTCTTCTTAAGAACTTTGGCATTTTTCTTAATATAAAAACAATTAAAAGAAATATCTGATAAATAATACTTTTCATTAAACTAACTCTAATTTTAAATTTTTTGGTAACTCCAACTTATCAATATTTGAAGCTATCATAAAAGATTTATTTTCTAATTCAATTTTTAAAGTGTTATCACTTAAAATATATCGAGTATTTGGTCTTGATAGATCTTGATTAACAGCTATATTTAATGCAATCATAAATGACATCCATTTCATATCGTGAGTTTTAGGTAAAAGTTCACTAAATTTTTCTAAATCACTTTTATTTGGTAAAGATTTTTTAGAATATTTAATAGTATGAGCTATTATAACTCTTGAACTATGTTGAAAGTCATAGTTTAAACCATTTAATATAAAGTCAAAAGCATTATCATTTGATTTATAGAAGTTTAAAGAACTACCAATTGTATGAAGTTTAGAAGCTATTATTAAAAGTTGTCTAAATTTATCATCAAGCTCATGAAGTGGTTTTAATACATCATAAATTTTACCAGCATTTGAGCCAAAATATGCACTTTGTTTTTGATCAATTTGGAATCTATCAAGTAAACTTCTAACACTTACATTATAGTTTGAAGGAAACTTATTATTAGTATTTCTAAGTAAGTCACAAAGATAAACTCCTTCTCTTACTCCAGCACCTGAGGTTATAACTTTTTTAATATTTAATTCTTCTAAAATAGTTTTAAAAATAAAAGTACCTTCTTTTATAGTATCAAATCTATCTTTTTTTACTCCAAGGTTTTTAAGTTCTTTATTCGTCTTTGCATTTACTATCAAATCAAAATGAGAAAATTCATTTTCAACATTATATTTGTAACCATGTAAAATATCAAGAGGATATTCATTTTTTTGCATTATAAGTTTTGATAAAGATCTAATACTTCCTCCAATACCAACTGCCGTTAGAGGAACATTCATATTTAAATCAAAAAGCTCTTTTAAATTATCTAAAATATATTTTCTTGCACCTTCAATATCATTTTTATTAAAGAACAACTCTTTTATTCTTACAGTTCCAATATTTAATGAAATTGATTTTAAAATAACACCATTATTTACAAATGAAAATTCAGTAGAACCTCCACCAATATCAACTGTTATAAAATTGTCTTCATGAATAAGATTTGACGCAGCAATACCTCCATAAAAAGCCTCTTTTTCTCCATCAATTACTTTGATATTTAAACCAAAGTCATTTTTAATTCTGTTTAAAAAAACTTTTGCATTAGGTGCATCTCTTAAAGCCGAAGTAGCAACACATATAATTTTTCTTGATTTTAATGATTTAGATATATTTAAAAAAGATTTTAGTGACTCATAAGCTCTTTGCATAGGTATTTCTTGAAGATTGCCATTATTTTCATAGCAACCCTCAGAAATTTTTACTCTACTTTTTGTTTCATTGATTAGGTTAAAAGCAAATCTACTGCTTTTTTCCAATACAACCATACGCATTGAGTTTGACCCAATATCTATAATAGTTGTAATCTTTGCCATTAGGCTTCTTCTTCCATTATTTGTTCATATTTGAACTTTAACTCTTCCATTGTTTCTTGATTATCTGGATCTATAATAATACAGTCAACTGGACAAACTTCAATACATTGTGGTTCCTCAAAGTGTCCAACACATTCAGTACATCTATCAGAGTCAATTAAATATATTGGATCTCCTTCTTCGATTGCATAATTTGGACACTCATCTCTACATGCATCACATGCGATACATTCATCAGTAATAATTAAAGACATATAACACCAATCCCTAGTTTTAAAATATATGTTGGAGTTATAACCTATTATTCTTTATAATTTCTTTAATCAGCTCAACTTTTTGTATATTTTTAGATATAAGTAAAAAATGTTTACTTTTATAAATATTTTGTTCGTTACATATATATAAAGAAGCAGCAATATCAAACTCTCTAATATCACCCATAAACAATACAAAATCATAATTTTTAGCAAAAGCCAAGGAAACCGCTGCTGCCCCTAAAGAACGATATTTTATGTGATTTTTATATAATTTATATGTAATTTTTGGATATTTATAAGCTCTTTCAAAAATACCAAATTTATTTAATTTTTCACTATTTATGATATTTTTTTTATCTAAATTTATCTCATTTAATTCATAATTAAATGCTTTATATATTAAACTACCTGTAGCTAAATTACAAACAAAACCTGCAATAATTTTATCCCTATATTTTAAAGCTACAGAACTTCCATAATACTCTAAACCTGAATAAAAATTATCACTTCCATCAAGAGGATCAATAATAATTGTAAAGTCTGATTTATAATCTAAAAAACCGCACTCTTCAGAATAAATATTTCCAAATTTTTTCAAATATTTAATAAAAATATTTTCAGCATATAAATCAATATTTAAAGAATTATCTCCACCATATCCTATAATATTTGAGTATTCTAAATCTGTTTGTTTTAAATTAAAGTGTATATATTTGTATAGTTCTTTGTTAGCATTTATTACAGAACTTATAAAGTCTTCTTTATAAGCTTCTGCAATATTTTCAATCATTATGAAAGTTTTTCAATTATGGCTTTTGCAGCTTCTCTACCATCAACAGCTGCAGTTACAGCAAGGTGAGCACCTCTTTGACAATCTCCACCTGCATAAACTTTTTTATTTGATGTTTGATAATTAGTAGTTTCTATTCCACCCCACGAATTAGTTTCAATATTTAATTCTTTTAAGAATTGTGGTTTCTCTGGTGAAAATCCTAAAGCAAGAATTACTACATCAGCTTCTTCAAAATATTCAGTACCTTCATTGAACACAACTCTTTGTCTTCCTGACTCATCAGGATCAGACATAGATGTAGTTAATAATTCAACAGCACTTACTTTTCCATCTTCAATTTTTAAAGATTTAGGCGAAACATTAAACACATATTCAACACCCTCTTCTTTAGCATTTACAACTTCTTTTTTAGATCCAGGCATATTAGCTTCATCTCTTCTATATAAACATTTAACAGATTTAGCTTTTTCTCTTACAGATGTTCTTACACAGTCCATTGCAGTATCTCCACCACCAATTACAACTACATTTTTATCTTTTACATCTATAAACTCTACATCAGTACCTAGATTTCTTTTTTGAATTCCTGTTAAAAAATCCATTGCTAAATGAACATTTGAAGCCTCTTTTTCCCCATCCATTCCAGTGTATCTACCATCTTTTGCACCAGTTCCAAGATAGATTGCATCAAAATCTTCTTCAAGTTCTTTTACTGATACATCTTTTCCAACTTCACAATTTAAATGAAGTTTCATACCAGCTTCAAGCAACCAATTAATTCTTCTATTTACAGTTGTTTTATCAAGTTTAAACCCAGGAATTCCATACATAAGTAAACCACCAGCTCTATCTTCTCTTTCAAACATTTCTACTTGGTAACCTTTTCTTAAAAGAAAAGTTGCAGCAGAAATACCAGAAGGACCAGAACCAACTACAGCGATTTTTTTATCTACTTTTTTATCAGTAAATTTAGGTTTTAAACCTCTTTCAAAAGCTTTTTCACTAATATGAGTTTCAATAGCACCAATTGAAATTGCACCATGACCTGTATTTAAAGAACAAGCCCCTTCACAAAGTACATCTTGAGGACAAATTCTTCCTAAAATCTCAGGAAAAGGTGATGTTTCATTTGATAAAGCAAAAGCTAAATCAGGATTTTTAGTAGCAGTTTGCTTTAACCATGCTGGTATAAAATTTCCTAATGGACATCCTGTATGACAGTATGGATCTCCACACTGCATACATCTATCAGCTTGTTCTTTTGCTCTTTGCTTTCCAAACACTTCATAGATCTCATTAAAATCTTTTAATCTTTGAAGTACATCTCTTTTTTCAGGGTTAATTCTTTCAAATTTTGTAAAGTTTAACATTTTAATCTCCCTCATCTGGATCTAATGGTAATACAGTCATATTTTTTGGTTTTACCATCCAGAAGTTTCTAATTTCTGCTCTAAAATTATCTAAAATATTTTGTGCTGCTTCACTTTCAGTTTCATGAACATAATCTAAAAGTAATCTTTTCAGATATAATCTTTCTCTTTCTGCTGCATCTGTATCTATTCTAACTGCTTCGATTAACTCTTGGTTCATTTTATCAACAAAGGCTTTTTCTGGATCATAAACAAATGAAATACCACCTGTCATACCTGCTCCAAAGTTAATACCAGTATTTCCAAGGATTACTACAATACCACCAGTCATATATTCACAAGCATTATCACCTGTACCCTCAACTACAGCTATTGTTCCAGAGTTTCTAACACCAAATCTTTCACCAACACTTGCTCTTACATATAATTTTCCACCAGTTGCACCATATAAACAAGTATTACCAGCACCTGCAAACTCTTGACCTTGATGAGCAGGATTAATTATAATCTTACCACCATTCATTCCTTTACCAACATAATCATTAGCAGCACCATCAAGTGTTAAACTCATTCCTTTAGAAAGGAAAGCACCAAAAGATTGTCCAGCAATACCTTTTAGATTAATATTGATTGAGTTTTCTGGTAATCCAGAATCACCATAAAATCTAGCAATTTCTCCAGAAATTAGAGCTCCAAATGATCTATTTAAGTTAGAAATTTCTGTATTAACTTTTATAGGAGTATTTGGATTCTCTATTGTTCTATGAACTTTTTTTAATAATTCTTTCTCAAATTTATTATCATCAAATGGGTCATTTGATTCTTTTTGACAAGTATCAATTCCATCAACTTTTCTTAAAATATTTTGAAAGTCAAATTTTTGTGCAAATTTATCATCAATTACTTTTAATAAATCAGATCTACCAACAATTTCTTCGATTGTTTTATATCCAAGTTCTGCAAGTATTTCTCTAACTTCTTGAGCAATAAATGTAAAATATGAAATAAGTCTTTCTACAGTTCCTGTAAAGTGTCCTCTTAAATCTTCATCTTGCGTAGCAACACCAACTGAACATTTATTTGTATGACAAATTCTTAAAATTTTACATCCAAGAAGTGTTAATGCAGCTGTACCAAATGCATAAGATTCAGCACCTAATAAAGCTGCTTTAACAACATCTAAACCAGTTTTTAATCCACCATCTGTTTGTACATGAACAGAAGATCTTAAATTATTTGCTTTTAAAGCATTATGAGCTTCTGAAAGTCCCATTTCCCAAGAGTTACCTGCATGCTTAATAGATGTTAATGGAGCAGCACCTGTACCACCATCTCCACCTGAGATAATAATTTTATCAGCATAAGCCTTTGCAACACCTGCTGCAATTGTTCCTACACCTACAGAAGATACTAATTTAACTGTTATTTTTGCCATTGGATTGATTTGTTTTAAATCAAAAATTAACTGAGCTAAATCCTCAATAGAATAAATATCATGGTGTGGTGGTGGAGAAATAAGAGTTACACCTGGAACAGTATGTCTTAATGTAGCAATAAGATTTGTTACTTTATGTCCTGGTAATTGTCCACCTTCACCTGGTTTTGCACCTTGTGCAACTTTGATTTGTAATTCTTCAGCACTTCTTAAATAACCAGGAGTTACACCAAATCTACCTGATGCGATTTGTTTAATTTTAGAATTTTTTAAAGTATTAAACCTTGCTGGATCTTCTCCACCCTCACCTGAGTTTGATGATCCACCAATTGTATTCATAGCCTGTGCTAATGCTTCATGTGCTTCTGGAGAAATAGAACCACATGACATTGCAGCAGAAGCAAATCTTTTAAAGATATCTTCTTTTGATTCAACTTCATCAATAGAAATAGGTTTTCTATCTGAATTAAATTCCAAAAAGTCTCTAATAAATTTTTTATCTCTATTTTGAACTAATTTCTTAAGTCCATCAAAGTCTGTAATCTCTTCTTTTGTAGTTGCAGATTTATTATGCATAGCTCTTGTTGTAGCTGGACCATAATCATGGTATTCACCACCATTTATATATTTGTAGAATCCACCTAAATCAAGTGGGAACATGTGATTATCATCATGGAAAGCATTTAAATGAGATTTTTCAATTCTCTCCTCGATATCTTCATATCCAAGACCTGCTAACTCAGAATAAGCATCTGGGAAACAGTCTTCTATAATTTCATCAGATAATCCAATCGCATCAAATAATGATGAATTTCTGTATGAAGCAACTGTAGAAATACCCATTTTTGACATAATTTTTAAAAGACCTGCATTTAATGCTTTTTGTGTATTTTTAAGTACTCTTTGCATCTCATATTTAGATACTTCTTTTCTTTCATATAATGCTACAGTAGTTGCATACATCATATATGGATACATTGCTTGAGCACCAAAACCTAACATTACTGCTGCCATGTGCGGATCATATACTTCACCTGTTACAGGTACTATTGAAACACAATGTCTAACATTTGCTTTTAATAAAACTTGATTTACATATCCAACAGCCATTGCCATAGGAATAAGTTTTGTGTTTTCACTAATATTTCTATCATCTAAGATAACTATTGAAATACCATCTTCTTTTACTGCTTTTATAACATAAGAAGCTAAGCTTTTTAATGCTTCTTTTAAATCATTTTTAAATGTAGTTGAGAATACTCTGTTTTTATAATATTCATCATATCTTGGAGAATTTTCATCACCAAATGAAAATAAAACATCAAATTTTTCTTTCATTAAAATAGGACTTGCTACTTTAATTCTTTTAGCATCTTCTGGTTTTTCAACTAGTATATTTTGAACCTTACCAAATCCAGTTTCTAAAGACATTACAACTTTTTCTCTATATGGGTCAATCGGTGGATTTGTAACTTGTGCAAACTTTTGTTTAAAAAAGTCTGTAAAGTTTCTATTTACTTTTGAAAAACATGCTAAAGGAGTGTCATCACCCATTGAACCAACTGGTTCTTTACCATCTTTAGCCATTGGCTCTATCATTTGATCAATTGCTTCATAAGTAATATTAAAATATTTTTGTCTTTTCTCTAAGTTTTCTATTTTATAATCACTTATATTTAAAAAAGAGTCTTCAATATATTCTTGTAAGTAATCCATATCATCATTTAACCACTTAGCATAGTGCTGTGATGATTTTAAATAGTCATTTATATCTTCTTCTTTTAATATTTTACCATGTTTAAGATCAAGTCCAATCATCTGTCCTGATTGTAATCTACCTCTTTCACTGATATTATCTTCATCAATTTTTAATGTTCCATACTCAGAAGTAATATATAATTTATCATCTTTTGTAATTACATATTTTGATGGTCTTAAACCATTTCTATCAATTAAACATCCAATATGTCTACCATCAGTTAAAGATACAGCAGCAGGTCCATCCCATGCTTCCATAGCAGTTGCTGTATATTCGTAAAATGCTCTTAAATCCGCATCCATGTGTGGTGAGTTTTGCCAAGGAGCAGGAACTAATGATCTTGCTGCTTTAAAAAAGTCTACACCATTTGCTAACATAAATTCAAACATATTATCTAAAGAAGCAGAATCTGAACCACCTTCTTGTAAGATTGGTAGAAGTCTTTTTATTTCTTCATCAGAAAATACTTCTGATTTAATTTTTTCTGACTTAACTTTTACATTAAATCTATTTGCTTCAACAGAATTTATTTCACCATTGTGTGCTATAGCCCTAAATGGTTGTGCTAATCTCCATTGAGGTAATGTATTTGTTGAAAATCTTTGATGAAATAAAGAAAAAGAGATTTTAAAATCATCATCTCTTAAATCAACATAAAATCGCTTAATATGCGTAGGCATTACAAGACCTTTATACGCAATCACTTTAGATGAGAATGTAGGAATATAAAAATCTTTCTTATCTATTAATTTGTGTTCACACTCTTTTCTTGTCATATATAGCATTGCATCAAATCTCTTTGATGACATTAGAGTATTTGGAATAACAAATACTTGAATAATATAAGGTAATGTTTCTAGTGCTTGTTGACCTAGTGCTTCTGTGTCAACTGGAACATCCCTTGTTAATACAACTTTTAAATCATTTATTTCACAGAACTCTTTAAAAGTTTCAATATCTTGTAAATCTTTTGTAAAGATCATAGCTACACCATATTTTTCAGGTAAATCTATACCTTTTTGCATAGCTACTTTTCTCATAAATTGATCTGGCATTGATAAAAGTAAACCAGAACCATCTCCTGTTTTACCATCAGCTGCTACTGCACCTCTGTGCATCATTCTTTCTAACGAAGTTATTGCATCTTCTAAATTCTTATGACTTGGTCTGTTCTTCATATCAGCAACAAGACCAAAACCACAGTTATCTTTAAAAGAAGTTAGTAAGTCTAAATTAGAACCCATTATTTTCCTTTGTTTTAATCTTTTATATTCCTAAGAAAAGTGGAATATACTACTCTAATCTTGTTTAAAAAATGGTTAAAAAAAACTTGTCATTAATTTTGGCTTCTAATTTTTGTCATATTATAGAAGATTGATTTCATGGTACCTATAGCAACTTTTTGAAATTAATATGAAACTTTTATGTGACTTAGAAAACACTACATTTAGTATTACAATTTGTATTACTTAAACTAAATTTAATAAATAGTATTAATATCTTATAATAAGCTAAAATAAGTTTAAAACTTTTGTTGATTTTACATAATTGTGACATAAGTTTTTACTATAATTTTCTTATATCAAAATAATTAAGGAGAAATGATATGAAAAAATTAGTACTAGGAACTATTGCAGCAGCAATGGTTGCAACATCAGGATTAGCAGCGGAGTATACTTTAAAGTTTTCACATGTAGTAAGCCCAAATACACCAAAGGGTAAAGCAGCAGATTTCTTTGAAAAGAGATTAGAAGAGTTATCAGGTGGTAAAATTGACGTTCAAGTTTATCCATCATCACAGTTATATAAAGATAATGCAGTTTTAAAAGCATTAAGATTAAACTCTGTTCAAATGGCAGCACCTTCATTTTCTAAATTTGGTAAGATTGTTCCAAACTTAGCACTATTTGATTTACCATTCCTTTTCAAAGATATTGATCACTTACATAGAGTTCAAGACGGTGAAGTAGGCCAAGCTTTAAAAGATAAAGTAACAGCTAAAGGTATCGTAGCATTAGATTTTTGGGATAATGGATTTAAACAATTATCATCATCTACAAAAGCTTTAATTAATCCAGAAGATGCAAAAGGTCAAAAATTTAGAATTATGTCTTCTAAAGTATTAGAAGCTCAATTCCATGCAGTAGATGCAAATCCTCAAATGATGCCATTCTCAGAGGTTTATTCAGGTTTACAACAAGGTGTTATTGATGGTCAAGAAAATACAATTTCTAACATTTATACAAAAAAATTCCATGAAGTACAAAAAGATTTAACAATTTCAAATCACGGATACTTAGGTTACTTAGTTGTAATGTCAAAAAAATTCTGGAATTCATTACCATCTGATTTACAAGCAAATGTAAAACAAGCAATGAAAGAAGCTACAGCAAAAGAAAGACAATACGCACAAGAATTAAATGATTCTCAATTAGAAAAAATTAAAGAGTATGCAAAAACTACTGGTAAATTAAATATTCATACTTTAACTCCTGAGCAAAGAGATGCATGGAGACAAAAAGTTAGTAAAATTTACCCAAAATTCTACTCTAATAGAACAATTGGTGAAGATTTAATCAAAAAAACTATTGCTACAAAGTAGTAAATTATGTTTAGTTTTATAAGTAAACTTATAGGCTTTATAAATCAAACAATAGCAGCATTCGGTATTACAGCCGGTGTTGCTATTGCTTTTACTAATGTTGTAGCAAGATATGTATTTGACGCATCATTAGTATGGGCAACAGAGCTTACAATCTTTTTATTTTTATGGAGTGTTTTTTTTGCAGCTGCGTATTGCTTCAAAAAAGATGCTCATATTGCTGTTACAGTAGTATTAGATGTTGTTCCAACAAAAATTGCTAAACCAATGTTATTAATTTCTCATATTGTAACATTTTTCTTTTTACTTGCAGTTGCATATTATGGATATGAATATTTATTACTAGTGGCAGAACTTGATGAAAGATCTATTGATTTATGGGATATGCCTATGTGGATTGTATATTTAGTTATACCTGTTTCTTTTGCATTTGGTGCATATAGAGTAGCAGAAAAAATAGTGCATATTATTAAAACTCCACATGATAAAGTAGTACCTGAAAGTGAAGCTGAAATGGTTTTAGCTGAATTAGGTGTTAAACATGATGATGATTCAAATAAACACGTAAAAGAGTTAAATGATATGGTTAAAGAAGTAGAAAAGAAAACAGGAGGAATGCTATAATGAGTGTAGGTGTATTATTTGGTATATTTTTCTTCCTTGTAATTCTTGGAGCTCCAATCGCAATTTGTTTAGGTGTAGCTACGTTTACAACATTAATGTTATTTACGTCAATTTCACCAATTGAAATTTCAGCAATGATGTTTGAAAAAGTTGAGCATTACTCGCTTATGGCTATTCCAATGTTCATTTTTGCAGGTAATTTACTTTCAAAAGGTTCAGCTGCAACTAGAATTATTGAATTTGCAAAAGCTTGTGTAGGTCACTTACCTGGTGGTCTTCCAATTTCAGCTATTTTTGCATCTATTATTTTTGCTGCTGTTTCTGGTAGTTCACCTGCAACAGTTGTTGCTATTGGTTCTATTATGTTTGGTGCTATTATGCAAGCTGGTTATCCTAAAAGATATGCAGTTGGTACTATTGCTACGGCTGGGTCATTAGGTATCTTAATCCCACCATCAATTGTACTTATCGTATATGGAGTAACTGCAGAAGTTTCTATTGGTAAGTTATTTATGGCTGGTGTTGTGCCAGGTATTATGCTTGGTCTTATGATGATGGTTGTAACTTATATAGGTGCAAGAAGACTTGGATTTGAAAAAACTGAGCCAGCTCCTTTAAAAGTAAGACTTCAAAAGATGAAAGATGCAGCATGGGGATTAATGACAATTGTTATTGTTATTGGTGGTATCTATGGTGGTATTTTTACACCAACTGAAGCTGCAGCAGTAGCTTGTGTATGGGCATTTGTTGTTTCTGTATTTATCTATAAAGATATTAAAGTAACACAAATTTGGGGAACAGCTTTAGAATCAGCAAAAACAACTGCGATGATTATGTTTATTATTGCTAATGCTATGTTATTTGCTCACTTCTTAACAATTGAAAACATTCCTCAAGGAATTACAAATGCGTTAATTGAAGCAAATGTTGATAAATACATGTTCTTATTAATGGTAAATATCTTATTAATCTTAGCTGGTTCATTTATGGAACCAAGTGCGATTATTATGATTATGGTTCCATTATTACTTCCAGTTGCTGTAGCACTTGGAATTGACCCAATTCACTTTGGTATTGTAATTACTATCAATATGGAGCTTGGTATGGTATCCCCACCTGTTGGTCTAAATCTATTTGTAACTTCAGGACTTACAGGAATGAGTATAAAAGATGTTATTGTTGCGGCGTTCCCATGGACAATGACTATCTTAGTAGGACTTTTAATCACTACATATATCCCAGAAGTAGCCCTTTGGTTACCTAATCTAATGTATGGTGGATGATAAATAGATAAATCCCTTAAATATGGGCTTAGTGCCCTATTTATGGGTACTATACTAATAAAAATTCACAAAAAAAGAAATACTATAAACACAAACCTAAAATTTATCAAAAGTTTCTACATATAGATTAAGTTATCCAACTCTAACTTCACACATCTTTTATTCTAAGTTTTCTTTTATTATTTCTAAGTGTTTTGCTGAGTTTTCTAAAAGATTGTAAATTTCAATTAATATTGCCTTTTTATCTATCGTAATATAAAATTTTTGATTAAGATAAGGGAAGAATACGATCATATAATCTTTTGAAAAAGTTTTAGAAGAGAATTCTTTTTCTTTTTTTGAATAATCTACATTAAATACTTTTTGTTGTTTATTATTACTTATTAATTCTAAAAAGATTTTATATTCATTAACTGTTTTAATTTTAAAATGATATTTATAAGAGATATCTTTACTCATAAACTTATAAAATAAATCTTTTTCAAAAAGTTTTTTTAACTTTATTTGATTATTATAAAACTCTTTAAAGCTATCCCATAAAAGTTGTTTATCATTAAAACTTAACTCATTGAATGAATCTAAAAAATTAATAATAAAGTCTTTTTCAAAAACTTCTTTCATTAGTAGATATTCGTCCATTGGCATATCACCTTGAATTGGTTTAATTAGAGAATTTGATAATATTTTAATTTGTTCATTTGAAAGAGAAGCATTTGAGAAATTATTTTCTTTTTCATTATCATTAAAAAATATACCCCACATAATAATAGAAAATAAAAAAACATATCCAATAAAAAGATTTCTTTTTTGTTTTGAACTCATTAAATGATTCCTATCTCAACTATTAATTTACCACTATCTTTATCAAATTTTGCATACCAGTAAAACTTATAATTATATTGTGTGATTTGATTTTTAAATTCAAAACTTTCATTTTTTGCTAATAAGCCAACTGTTACAGTATAAAATTTTTTAAACTCCTTAGCTTCACTTAAATCAACTAGTAAAACCTTATATAAAAGTTTCATATCCACTATCATTTTTCTTTGTTTAAAGTGATTATTTAAAGTTGTTTCTAGTATCAGCTTTTTATCTTCAAAAATTAATGAACTTAGATCTCTATAAAATTTAACTACATTTGACTCATTTTCATCCCATCTTTTTTTGCTATACTCATAATCTTCTTCCCATTTACTATAAAGTGGGCTTTTTTTATTAAACATTTCTTTTAGCCTATAATATAGATCAAAACTATTTGAAAATTCTAAATTTTTTACCTTTGAAATATCTCTATATTTACTTCCCAATGCTTCTTCTAAAAAAAGTCTTGTTGTACTTATACTTTTTATATATGGATTTTTTAAATAAGATTTAGCTTCATTATCTCCTAAAAGCGATGCTTTTAACAAATGATATTTATACATTAAATCATTCTTCTTATATGCATAATAAACAGCCATATTATAGTTTGTAATATCATTATAACTATCGTCCCAATAAGCTTTTTTCCAATATTTACCTGCTAATTCTTTATCTTTTTTCACATATCGTCCATTAAAAAGGTACATACCATAATCCGTAAAACATTCAGTATAGTTTTTAGAAGAGCCTTCTTTAAAAAGCTCATAAGCTTCTTTTAGCATATCTAGCTTATCATATTCTCTTCCTAGATAACAAATATTTCGCTCTTCCCCTGCTTTTATTGAAAGTTTTATATATTTAATTTGGTTTTTTTTGTCACCAAGTCTTCCGTAAAGTCTAGATATAGTATCAGTAAGATAATTATCTCTTGCATCCCAATCATTTTTAAGTATTGAAGATATATTGTTTTTATATGATTCAAGTAAATAGCTTAAACTTTGTTTTGTTCTTCCTTGAATATGAAATAGATTATATCCTATGTAAAACTTTTTACATAAGTCACCCAAACCATCACATTTGTAGTGAAACTCTTTTGGAACATATTTTTTAAACTCTTTATCAATTTTTACTTCTTCTGATGCATTAAGGTTTATTACACTTGCATATAGAAATATTAGTAAAAAAGAAATATTATATTTTAATTTCTTCATCTAACATCCTTTAATAGCTCTTCTACTTCATCTTTTACATTATTATTGTATTGAACTGTATATTTAAAGCTTATCCAGTCGTTTTCATTAAATAGTATAAAGTTTTTACTTTTATCATGTTCTTTATGATAAATAACAACTGCTTTAGTAGGATAAGGATGACCTTGCTCTGCATTACTATAATACCACCTTTCTATCCAATCACAATTTTTAAGTATTTTTTCTAACTTTTCTATTCTTTCATTTTCTTTTGGATTAATAAAACTATCTATTGTAAAAATATTATCAAAAACTCTATTTACATACACATCATTTAAATATAGTTGGGCAATTGCTAAAAAGTGCTGAAGCTTATCTTTTTCTTCTTCATTTAAGTAGTTATAAATTTCTTTGCTTGGTAAAGAAAGAGGATTTAAAAGGTGTGAGTATGATATATTATAAGCTAATATTCCTCCAGTATCTTCTTTTGTAAAATAGATTTTTTTACCAAATGTTGTACAAGGATAATCTAAATAATAATCTCCAATTCTTCTTCTTGTTATTTGAGGAGATAAGTTTTCAAGGTCTTTTGATTCATCATAAACTTCTTCAAAATAGTTATATTCAATTGTCGGGCTAAAAAATTTTTTATCATAGGAATAGTTTAATTCTGTTTTATCTTTGTCATCTAAAACTCTTGTTTTAAAAGAAAAAATATTCTCATATCTTTTAATATCAAGTTTTATCTCTGAATCTTCATCTTTAATAAAAGATAATCTATATGAATTTGTGGTGTTTTTATTATTTTTATAGATAATTTCAATTATATCATCTCTATAATATGAATCATGATTGCTTGATAAATGAAATATATTTACTATTTGTTTTATATCAGTTAATATATCGTGAGTAGTTTGTATGAAATCTTCTTCAAATATTGTATCTTCATTATAAGTAGTTTTCATAACTCTTGCATCTAAGGGTTTACTATCTATTTTAAAAAAAGTTGCTATTCCATACATAGAACTTATATGATAAACGGGTTCAATATTTAAAAACTTTTTTGTGTTATCTTTTAGGTAAACAATTCCTATTTCCTCACCTAGTTTATTTACTTCTAAGATTTCACAGTTTTTAATATTTTCAAATATAATTGTTTCTTTTTCACTTTTGAATTTTTTAAATTCTCCATCTATAGTTCTTTCCAAGAATTGCTTATAAACCCTTGGAACAATCTGCTTTACATAGTCATCTTCACTAAAATCATCATTTTCTATTTTATAGAAATATTTTCTTGATTTAAAATATAAATCTTCTAAGTCTATATAAGTTTTTGTTTGAGGACAAAGTTCTTTTAGTTTCTCTTCAATTGTATATCGAAGAAAATTTTTTGCATCAAAAACTTTATCGAATTCTTTTACTAAATGCTTGTGTTTAGTCTTATCCTTTAAATAAATACAATTGATATTAAATGTTTTCTTTTTAAATAGATTAAATATCATAGTAATAAATCCTTTATTAGTAAAACAGCTATTATAAATAGTGTGGAATGCCAAGTATGTAGACACTTTTTTATTCAATTAAGCCTTAAATTGAATAACAAATTTATTATAGCTCTTCTCAAATTCATTTGGACTTATAAAAACTATGTCTTCTTTTAAAGTTATAAAACATTTCTATACATGCAAATATTTTATCTTTTGGGTCTGTTCTCGTATTAAGGATTAATTTATTGTCTTTAATTCTATGAGTTATTTTTTCAAAACTTTAATTATCAAAGATGAAGAAGTTTTTGAAGATTTTTCTTCTTTAATTGAAGGTTTCATCACTTGATATAAACAAAGAAAAAATAGTTAAATATAATTTTTTCACAATAAGAATACTTTAAGAATAAAAATCAATTTTTTCGATTATAATTCGAAAAAAAAGGAATTTTAATGAAAAGTTTTTTTATTGAAAAAAACATGCCACCTCTAATAAAATTTATTATAGCATTAGTTCTATTTATATCAATAAAAGACTTTAATTCTATTGATTCATTTAGTAAACTAGCTGTTGCTTTATTAGAATTGATCATTATACTAGAGCTTGTAAGAATGCTTATTGAATTTTTATTAAGTGATGAAAACAGAATTAGAATGAGATTAATGATTGATTCAACTATTGTGTTTTTTATTAGAGATATAATGCTAATAGTAAATGACACTTTTGATTCTAAAAAAATATTTGCTATTTTAGGAATTATTGCTATTTTATTTGCTTTTAGAATTTTTACTGTTAAGTATAGCCCATCTTTCTTTGAAAAAGAGTATACAAAAAAAGAAATAGACGAATAAAATTCATCTATTTCTTTATAAATTTAAACACCTATTTTATCTCTTTTGATTCTTCTTTTTTTATTTGGTTCTATTGGTGTTACATTTTTTTCAATATAATCCATAATCTTACCAGCAATATCAATTTGAGTTGATTTTTCAATTCCTTCAAGTCCAGGTGATGAATTAACTTCCATAACTAAAGGCCCTCTACTTGATGGAATCATATCAACTCCACAAACTCCAAGTCCCATAGCTTTTGCAGCAGCTAAGGCTGTTGATTTTTCTTTTCTTGAAAGTTTATGAGCAACTGCTGTTCCACCTTGGTGTAGGTTTGACCTAAAATCCCCCTCAGCACCTTGTCGTCTCATGGCTCCAACAACTTCACCACCAACAACAAAAGCTCTAATATCAGCACCACCTGCTTCTTCTATAAACTCTTGCACAAGTAAGTTTACATCCATTCCATAAAAAGCATCAAGAACAGATTTAGCTGCTTTTTCACTATCAACTAAAACAACTCCAACACCTTGTGTTCCTTCTAAGATTTTTAAAACTAAAGGTGCTCCACCACTTAGAGCTATTACATCTTTTGAACTTGACATGTTTGAGGCAAATACTGTTTTTGGCATATCAACATCATTTTTAGATAAAACTTGTAGACTTCTTAACTTATCTCTACTTCTAGCAATTGCTAAATTTCCTGATGTACTAAATACATCCATCATTTCAAAGTGTCTAACCATAGCTGTACCATAAAAAGTTCTACTAGCACCTATTCTTGGAATAATTGCATCAGGAGTTGGTAAAACTTTTCCTAAATAGTTAATAACTAATTCACCTTTCATAATCTCAATTGTACACTTTAAATAGTCAATTACTTTTATTTCCCAACCTCTTTGCTCACCTGCTTCAAGCAATCTTTTTGTAGAATAAAGATTTTGATTTCTCGATAATACATAAACTCTCATTACTTCTCCTGTTTTGATAAATACTCTTGTGAAACATCTACAAGAAATTTATTTTTTAAAAATAATCGACCCAATAACATAGGAAACTTCATATCAGCTCTATTTGTCAAGGAGACAACTGTTTCATACTCTTTTCCAAAGAAAGCAACTTTTACTTTTATAGATGGTCTTTCTTGAACAACACCATTTGAACTTTTTACCTTTTTTAGTTTATATAAAGGCATTTTCATAGTTTTACCATGATAAGCTGGATGTACCTCATCTAGTAATTTAAAATGAACAAAGTTTTTATCATCAATAAAAATATCATCACAATGTAAAGCATTTGAATCAGCTCCAGTATCAACCTTCGCATCTAAATCATATAAATCCAAATCTAAAATAGAGATAATCTCTCTTCTACCAATAATAGTTTTATCTTTCATTTTACTAACCTCACAAAATAATATTATATAAATGATTAAATAATAGAATATTATTTGTAATTTAAACTCTATAAAGTAGTACACAGTTCATATAAACTATAATTACTTTAATGAAATACTACATATATGACTTAGAAACTTTTCCAAATATCTTTACTTGTGTTATGCAAAATGCCCAGACAAAAGAGCTTAGAGTTTTTGAGTTAAGCATAAGACAAAACGATTTAGCAAAACTTCTAAAAACTTTAGAATGGCTAAGTAAAACTGATAAAATACTAGTTGGATACAATAACCTAAACTTTGATTATGCAGTACTTCAATATATTTATAAAAATGCTAAAAAGTATGAGTTAAAAGAACTTATTTACAAAACATTTCTTTTTGCCGATGATTTAATAAAAAATAACATCATATACAAAGAAGACAAAGACTCTATAAAGATTAATCAACTTGACCTTATGAAAATACATAACTTTGATTATAAAGCAACAAGAGTTAGTCTAAAAGTTTTAGAAGTAAATATGTGTATGAACTCTATTGAAGATTTAAATTTCACTATTGGAGAAAACCTAAAAGTAGATGAATTTGATAATCTTATCAAATACAATAAACATGACGTTGAAGCAACCCTACTTTTTTTCAATCACTCCTTTGAAGCTATAGAGTTTAGAGAAAATTTAAGTTCAAAATATAATGAGTATATGCTTAACTACAGTGATACAAAAATAGGGAAAAGATACTTTATACGAAACCTTGAAGAGAAACTTGGTAAAAACATCTGCTATATAAACGGCAAACCAAGACAAACGGTAAGAAACTTTTTAAATTTTGGTGGGATAATATTTGACTATGTGAAGTTTGAAAGTTATGAGTTTCAAGCTCTTTTAAAATACCTAAAAAAACAGTACACAAACGATATGTCAAAAGTCTTTTCAAATATCAAAAAAGGAGATTTAGAAGAACTATCATCTTTTTGCACACTAAATGCAAAAAATGAAGCTTCTTCATTACACCTTAACTATAAAGATTTTTCTTTTTACTTTGGAACTGGTGGACTTCATGGAAGTGTTGAAGGAAAATTTTATGACCAAAGTGATGAGTACTTAATCATAGATGTAGATGTTGCTAGTTACTATCCATCTATTGTGATACAAAATGGTCTTTACCCAGAACATCTAGGGGCTGAATTTGTAGATATATACAAAGAAATAAGAGATATGAGATTTTCTTATGAAAAAGGAACTTCTCAAAACAAGATGTTAAAACTAGCTCTTAACTCAGCTTATGGAGATACAAACAATAAATTTAGTCCATTTTATGACTATAAAATGACTCTAAGTATCACTTTAAATGGTCAACTTATGCTTTGTATGCTTGCTGAAAAACTTATGAGTATAGACTCAGTCTCACTAATACAAGCAAATACAGATGGTCTTACTTTTAAAATAGACAAAAAAGATAAAGCTCTATACAAAGGCATTTCTAAACACTGGCAAGAGTTTACAGGCTTAGAGTTAGAAGAAACTATTTATAAAAAACTTTGGATAAGAGATGTAAACAACTATATAGCCCTAAAAGAAAACGGTGAAGCAAAAAAAATAGGTGCTTATAAATATGAACTTGCTTGGAATCAAAATCATTCATGTCTTGTGGTACAAAAAGCTGTTGAAGCTCATCTTTTAAAGGGTATTTCAATAGAAGAGTTTATACGTAATCATAGAAATAAATATGACTTTTTACTAAATACCAAAGCTACTAAAAACATAGACTTAGTACTTGAAAAAGTTTACTCCCTAGAAAAAACCTATATGAAACTACCAAATACAATAAGATATTTTATAAGTAAAAATGGATTTGCCTTAAAGAAAATCCTTCCACCTCTAAATAATAATAGCGAGCCAAGAGTAATAGGTATAAATGTAGGATACAAAATAGAACTTTGTAATAATATAAATGACTTTTCTTATGAGTTTTTAGACTTTGATTTTTATATAAAAGAAGCCTATAAACTAATAGAACCTTTTAAACAAAAACAAGAATCTCTTTTTGATTTTAGCTAATTTATCTTCTTTATGATTGGTTAACAAATTTTTGATAACATACCAACATGAAAAAAATAATTTTTATCTTATGTATAATTACACTACAAATTTTAACAGCAAATTCAAGTACTAAAACTATCCTATTTTTAGGAGACTCACTAACTGAGGGCTTAGGAGTATCAAAAAATCAAGCCTATCCAAACTTAGTACAAGAACTAGCAAAAAATGAACTAAACAAAAATATCAAAGTTATAAACGGTGGAGTTTCTAGCTCAACTACAAGTGATGCATTATCAAGACTAAAATGGTACCTAAAAAGAAAACCTGATATAGTTTTTGTAGCTCTTGGAGCAAATGATGGGCTTAGAGGTTTAAACCTTACTCAAAGTCAAAAAAACTTAGAAGAGATTATAACTCATGCCCAAAAAGCAAATGCAAAAGTACTATTAGCAGGTATGTTAATCCCCCCCCCAAACTATGGCCCTGCTTACTCAAAAGAGTTTGAACAAATGTATCTTAAAATCAAAGAAAAATACAATCTTAGATTTATGCCCTTTTTACTAAAAGATGTTGCAGGAGTTCAAGAACTAAACCAAGCAGATGGAATACATCCAAATCCAAAAGGTCATAAAATCATGGCAAAAGAAGTTTTCAAGTTTTTAAAGGAAGAGTTATAATGCTACAAATCAAATCACTTAAAAAATCATACACTCAAGGCGTACAAGAAGTAAAAATCTATGAAGATTTAAACTTTCATATAAAAAAAGCTTCAAGAGTTGCTATCATGGGAAAATCAGGAAGTGGAAAATCAACCCTACTTTCACTAATCTCAGGGATTATCAAACCAACATCAGGTGATATTTTACTTGATGGTGTTTCATATAAAGATATGAAAGAAGAGCAGATAAATGACTTTAGAGCTTCAAATATAGGCTTTGTATTTCAAAACTTTCATCTAGTTTCGTATTTAAATGCCTTAGAAAATGTAATGCTTCCTGCAAAAGTATGTGGTATAAAAAAACCAAAAGAAAAAGCAATTGAACTTCTACAAAGTGTAGGTTTAGGACATAGACTTGATCACTTACCATCTGAACTTAGTGGTGGAGAAAAACAAAGAGTAGCAATAGCAAGAGCTTTGATACATAATCCAAAAATTATTCTAGCAGATGAACCAAGTGGAAACTTAGATGAAGATACAGGTATAGCTGTAATGGATAAGCTTTTTGAGTTAATCAAAAAAAACAACACAACTTTGATTTTAGTAACTCACTCAAAAGATGTAGCTGCTAGATGTGAAGAAACTTATTCACTAAATCATGGAAACTTAGAGAAATGTTAGTAGCTGAACTAGTTTCAAAAGCACTTAAAAGGTCAAAATCTTTTAGTCTTATTTTTATACTAAACTTTTGTTTGGCTATTGCTTCCCTATCATACTTACAGTTTTTTAAAGGAAGTATTGATACTTCCCTTGATACAAAAGCCAAAAGTTTACTTGGAGCTGATTTAGTAGTAAACTCTAGATTTCCAATAAGTGATAAGCAAAAAGAACAAGTAAAAAACCTACTTCCTCAAATCAAAAGTTTTGATGAAGGTGTCTCAACAGTAAGTATGGTGGCTTCAGAAAAAAGAGCTAGACTTATGGAGCTTGTACAAATAAATAAAGGTTTTCCATACTATGGTGGTTTAGTTTTCAATGACAATTCAACTTATCCAAAAGGACAAGCCCTCCCAAAAGAGAATGAAGTTTGGGTATATCAAGAAGTTTTAGATTTACTAGGACTTACTCTTGGAAGCACTCTTAAAATAGGAAGTAAAAACTACACTATTGTAAAAGTCATAAAAGAAGATAGTCTTAAAAACATAAGTTTTAGTGGCTTTATGCCAAAAGTATATTTAAGTGCTAAAGGTCTTGAAAGAAGTGAACTTCTAAAGTTTGGCTCAACTGCTAGATATAAACTAAACTATCTTTTTGAGCAAAATCTAAGCAATGATAAACTTGAAGAGCTAGAAGAACAAATAGAAGCAAAACTTGATAGAAGTCTTAGAGTTCTATCTCCAAATGACGGAAGAGATAGACTAATAGCCGTTCTTAGCTTCTTGACAAATTTCCTATCACTTGTATCTTTGATTTCATTTTTCTTAGGACTTGTGGGACTTATATATCTATACTCAGGCTTTTTGAAAAAACATGAAAAAGATATTACAGTTTTAAATGATATTGGAGTTAGTAAGAAAAACCTTATCATGACTTACTTAACTCATCTTTTTGTACTTATATCAATAGCTACGGTTTTAGTCTTTGCTTTTATCACAGCATCTTCACAGTTTATAGGGCCACTTGTTCAGAAGTATATTGATTTTAGTTTTGATTTTAGTCTTGACTATATGTTTTTTGTGAAGTCTGCTGTTGTGCTTTTTGCTTTAAGTTTATCTATTGGTCTTCCTTTGATACTGCCACTTGTACAAAGACAAAAAAGAAAACTATCAAGAGTTATCATAAGTTTTACTCCTTTTATTGTGTTTTTACTTCTACTTTCACACTTTGTAACGCCAGCTCGGAATATAGGATTTTTCTTTGCTTTAAGTGTACTTGTAATCATCGCCCTACTTTTTGCTATAGGCTCTTTTGTATTAAAAAGATTTGATTTTTCAGGTCATCTTGATAATCTAGCTTTATCACTAGCTCTAAAAAACATCACAAGACAAAAAAGAACTTCACTTACACTATTTAGTGCCATACTTTTATGTACTGCATTTTTTAGTTTAATACCACAAGTTGGAAGTTCTTTATCAAATGTCTTATCAAAAAGTGTAGAAGAAAGACCTAGATTTTTTGTAGTTGATGCAAAGGAAGAGCAACTATCAGATATAAGTAAAGAAGTTGAAAAACTAGGAGCAAAACTAGAAAACATAGCCCCAATGATTCGAGCAAGAGTTCTTAAAATAAACGGTAAAGAACAATCACAAGAAGGTGAAAATGCAAGAAACTCAGCTGTAAACTTATCATACAGAAGTGATTTGAAAACAACTGAGCAAATACTTGAAGGGCGAGAGTTTAGTGGAGTTTATAACTCAGATGACTTCTCAAAACCTATTGAGTTAAGTGTTGAAAAAAGATATGCAAAAAGAAGAGGCATAAGATTAGGTGATACTGTAGTATTTGATGTGCTAGGACTTGAAGTAGTTGCGAAAGTAGTAAATATAAGATCAGTTAAATGGACAGAGTTTACACCAAACTTTTTCTTACTACTGCAAGAAGGAGCTATAAATGACGCTCCAAAAACTATACTAGCAACTATCTCTACAGGTGAGTATGACGCTTCAAAAATGCTACTTGCATTAACAGATAAGTTTCCAAGTCTTACGGTAATAGATGTGAAGAGCTTGTTTGAGTCATTTGCCACGGTAGTTGATGATGTTACAGCTATTACTGAAAAGATGAGTTTTTACTCTGTTGCTATTGGGCTTCTTATGAGTTTTATCATCATACAGTATCAAATGAACTTACAAAAAAACAATATCCTAAGACTAAAGATGATAGGTATAAAAAATAAGACTATTAAAAACTCATTTTTATTGGAGTTTGGTCTTATAGCAGTTAGTGCAAGTAGTATAGGTATCATACTTGGAAGTGTTGGTTCATACTTTATAAGTAGTTTACTTTTTGAGTCTACTTGGGATTTTAGAGCTGATATACTAGTGCTTTATTTCTTACTAATACCAATACTTACTATTTTAGTTGTAAACTTCTTTACATCTAAAATCATACATCAAAAAGAGAATGTACTTTTTGGAGAATAAAAAAGGGTTTTAAGGTTTTAATCTATACAAAACCTGCCCTACAAAAAAGGCAAGTAAAACACACAAAGACATAAGGGCTGAGAAAAAGCTTTTAGGTTTTTTCTTGTGTTGCCTTTGATACTTGTGTATATACATCCACTTTTTTACAAGATAAAAAACAAACCCATCAGCAAAACTAAAATGCTTTAGCAAAAATATAACAGGAGCTAAAACAAACAAATATCCCCTAAAAGTAAGATCATCATAAAGTGAAGCCACCTCAAAAGTTTCAAACTCATACTCTTCATCACTTAGATATTTTTTACTATTTAAAACACTACAAATAGTCTCTCTTTTCTTCACCCTATCCAAATCAATATGAACTCTTTTTTTATAAAGAAGTGAGCCAATAAGAGAGATAATAAAGCAAAAAAGCAACCAGATAGTAAATAGTGGTATGCTTATGAGATAGGCTGTTGTTTTTTGTATGAGTGTCATATATTACTTTATTTTTAGTTTATTATCTACTCTTGCTCTTACTGTAGAATCTAAAGGCATAATTCAATCCTCTTTATTTTTATAAATTGTAGTACCTTTATACTACAAAGTCAATATTATAGATTGTTTTAAAATAGGTTCTACATTTGACTTATCACTAATATTTTTATATAATTTTATTATGACGCCCATTAAGTCTTAAACCTTAGAGTTTAAGCTTGGGTTTTTTATGCACGTGTTACTCATGACACAAAAGTGGTCACAATTTGTGACCAGTTCTTTTTTTGTATCAGATTATTTTAATACAATTATCTTGTTATTGCATTTATTTATAATTTGTGTTAGAATTTTATTCTAAATTCCTACGGGACGACCCATCTTTTTGATGGGGTTAATCCAGCCAATCTACAACCTTTCTAAAATATCAAAACTCCTAATATCCATCTTAGAAAAAGCAAACCACTTTTACCTAAATCTTTTAAAATAGCACTTAACATTGAAATACCTTGCTCAGTAAATGTATATGGTGGACTTCTTAATCCCATCTTATCAGAATTGGAAGTCACAAATTGTGACCTCCAATTTTCAAATTCATTCATGTCATCATCCTAGTTTTATATCATAAAGATAATAATAACATTAAAAAATATTTTTACCCAAAAATCTTACACTTTGCAATGATTACAAAAAACCTCTTTTGTACTAAAAGTTTTCAAACCTTTTCTCTGTTCTTTTCCACAGCTAATGCAGATAAAACTTAGCATTTCATTTCCCATGTATTTTTTTGAGCTTTTTATATCTCTGAATTTTTTCATATTTTTTTCATGGTAAATAGGTTTTTCTATGATAGTTTCTTCTACTTTTTTTTCTATTTCTTTTTTGATTTTATATTTAGCATCGTAGTCAATACTTATAGGTTTGTGTTCTGCTACTAAAATATTGCCTATATTTCTAATCTCTTTTGTTGATGGTATTTTATTTATAAATAGTTTTGCAGCAGCTGTTAATACCTTCTTTGGACTATGTGTAAACTCTGTATAAATAGAATCATAAAAAGTATCTGATCTTAAAAAGTTTTTTGGAAGAGTTTTATTTTTGATAATTACATTTGGTAAAAATACTACATAAGATGTGATATTTAATTTCATATTATATTTGTCTAATACCTTTTCTACTACTAGCTCATGTCTTTTTGATTGCTCTAATGGATTTGCTTGATTATAAGTCTTGTTATTTGGGTATTTATATAACATAGTTCCATCGTCATTTATAGTAACTTCTGCTTTTGTGTTTTTAGTTTCAACTAGTATTATACCTATTGCTTTGTTTATAAGAAGATGGTCTATTTGTGCAGTTAAGCCATCTATCTCAAGTCGCAAGTCATGTAAAATCGCATAATTTTCACTATCTTTTAACTTAAAATCTATAAAATAAGCCGTCTCTTTTTCTCCTATCAAACCTGTTTCTAGTTTGGATATTTCTTGCTTGATTAGATATTTTTGCTTTTCATTTTTTGATAAATTTAGTTTTTCTTTTAAAAGTTTAATATCTTCTTCTTTTTGTTTATCGATTTCTTTTAATATCAAGTTGTTTCCTTTTATTGCTATAAAATCTTTACTAATGCTAAATAATCAAGTTTTCAATACGCTTTTGATTATCCATCAAAAAATAGAATACAAACTAAATTACCTAACATATTTCAAGTTTCAATTATAGCTTAGGCTTTTTCATCTAATGATGTTAGTACATTTGGCTTGTATTTTTTAAGCCAAAGTACTTTGGGGCATTGAATGCCTTTTGTGTAAAGAGATTTATGAATTAATACACATATCTTCCATTTTGAACTCCATCTAGTTTTTTTCATGCTTTTATGGTTTAAACTCATACACTGGTGGCATCTTAAATATTTTAGATTCATCAAGAGTGTCAATTTTAGCTTCTTTTTCTTGTTCTTCAACTAAACTTTTTACTGGTAACTCAACTACTTGTGTTGAAAAAAGATTAGAACCTTGATTTCTATAAATCATTCTTTTAAAACTATCTTTATATGGAGAAAATGCTAAAGAATCACCAAACTCTCCAGTATTACAAATAACTACATTACACATAACTAGTCTTGCAACTGCTTCTGAAATTGCAAAAAAAGAATTTGTATCTTTATTTAGAGCTAAAATTATTATGTGCTGTACTCTACCTTTATAAACTACAAATCTTTCAATATCATAAAAATCTGCACATATTGCGAATCCTATTTTCCCGTATTCTCCACTATCTATGATATACATATTATCATCTGGAGTAAATTTATAAGGTTTTACTTTGTCATAATTAAAAATTGTTTTTTTCTCACCATTTGAAGGATTAGTTTTACCTAAAAAAGTTATATTAGAGCCATATGATGTTAATGATGAATTCCAATTATTAGGGACAATCATGATAGCTTTATTTTTTACTTCTCTGTTATCACTATCAACAAACCAATCAATTCCAGCAAATGTAACTGCATTAATCTCTGATGCAAGTTTTCTTAGTTTTTGAACATACGGATGAGGAACAGTTAATTCTGGTAATATTATAATATCAGGCTTAGTATGATGATTAATCATTTTATGAAAACCCTTTTGAATCTCTTGCCAGACATAATCTTCAACATCTGATTTCATATGCAATGTAATATCACTTTCTGGCCCCCAAGTGGAATTACTATCAAAATTCACTTGTATAAATCCTAATTTTAATATCTCATTTTTTTCTTTTATATAATTATTCTCAAAATTAGAAGTTAAACTAAATAATTTTTTTGGGACTAGTTGTCTATTAGAATTTTTAAATTGATTTTTTCTTAAAAAACTAATAGCTTGTTTCACATAACTTGATAAACCATTTAATGTTGAGATGTTTATCATTTCTTCATCAATATCAAATTCATTTATATCCATATTTTCCAATGATTGCTTCACATACTCTCTATTTTTTTTAGATAAACAAGCTTTTATAATTTCATAACTAAAAGTTGAAATATGATATTTCTCTAATTCTCTAATAAAATAACCTGAATTAATTAATTGATTACTTGGTTGATACATTTCAGGGAGTAAATCTAAATCTTTTGAAATAAGTTGATAAAGAAGTATTCCTATTCCATAAATAAATTTTCTATCTGAATCATCATAGTCAAAATCTACAAAATCTGGAAAATATCTTTTATCAATAATATTTTCATTTCCAAAATTTAAAACTTCTAGTTTTTTACTTTTTATATAAATATTATATGGAAACTGTTTTTTTAATTTATCATAACTATCTTCACTATCAAAAGAAAACTCAATTCTAATAGATTGTTGGAGAATTTTAGCAATTAATTCTAAGGCATCTAATTCAGAATATTCATTATTTTTGATATAAGAAAAAATATTTATGTATTTTTCTTCTTCTTTCTTTTTTTGATATTCTATTAAATTTAATATATTTTTTAAATACTCACTTTCTAAAAACCCCTTAAAATCTAAATTACTTATATGATTAAAAAACCATGGAAATTTCAGATATTGAAAATTTTCATTATCATATAGTTTTTTATTTTGATAATTAAACTCTGGATAAAGAGAAATTAAATACAAATCATTAGTATTTAAATTATTATCTTTATTTAATTTAAAATATTGTTCTATAAATACTTTAGCAAGTTTTTTGTCTAATTTATTAATTAACCAACTATAATGAATCTGATTTAATTTTATACTTTCTATGCTTGAATTTTTAAAATAATATCTTCCTATAGAAATAGCAATATTTAAAAGTATTTTAGATTGATTAAAATAAAATGATTTATATTGAGATGTACCTTCTGGATTATTTAATGTTTTAGATACTTTTGATTCTATTATTTGATTAAAAAAACTTTCTTTTATCAATTTATCTTTACGTGAAATATACTCTGACTTATAAACTTTGATAGCTGAAAAAATACTATTAGTTAAAACATCATAAATATATGTTATTAAATATTCATGAGTAAACTCATTAATTAACTTATTTCTCTTAAATTTCTTTAATAACTCAAAAATATCTAAAATTTCTAAGTGTGGACTATTACTAAATCCAATATTTTTATAAAAATTAATTAAGTTTTTCCATAATTTTAATTTATCAGGATAATTTTCAATTGCGAATCTTAATAGAATTGACACTTTTTTTCTATCTTGTTCTATTTCTAATGCCAAAAATTCTTTATTCTCTACCAATAATTTTTTTAATTTATTAATTTGTTCTTCAATTGGCTTATTTATAAATTCTCTTTTTTGTCTGTTAACACTTATTTTTTGTTCTAATCTTTTTATTTGACAATGTGTTTCATAAATATTTGTGTAATCATATTTTTTTTGAGGTACTAAAATTGACAATTTTGAAGAAGCGAATGAAAGTCTAGTATCTTTTCTAATTTCATCTTCTGATATATCTGTAACTAAAAGATGTTCTAAATCTTGAATAAACTTTTTTTCTTCATCTGAATCTAATAAGTCAAATGCAATTCTATTAGACGTGGAAACTTTTTTAAGAGTATGATTCATAAGCTGTGTTGGAAAATTAGCATCAATTTTTGAAGAAGCTCTTGCTTTCGTATTTAATTCAATCTCAATATTTTTATACTCTTCTTCAGATAAAATATCTATCTTAATATATTTTAAAGCTAATAAGTTTTTAAGTTCGTCAGGTTTTGTTTTTTCAAAATTAAGACTTAGTTTACCTTGAAATTCTTCTTTTAACTTATTATTAATTAAGTCAATAATCAATAATAAATTATCATAATTTTGACTTAAAATAGTAAAATCATCTACATACCTAAATAATGCAACTTTTTCACTTGTTTTGGCATTTGTTTCTACAATTTGATTTAAATATTTATCAACATTTAACATAGCAATATTTGCTAAAAAGCCAGCTCCAAAAAGACCAGTAGGAATTCCATAGAATCTTTTTTCATCTATATCAAGTCCAATTTTACTAAAATCTGGATTATTTGTATCAATCTCAAATGACAATAAGTTTTCTAATAGAGTTAATAATATTTCAAAATCTTCAAATTTTTCTTGTATTCTTTCTCCAAATAACTTAAAATTTTTCAAAATTATATTAACTGGGGTATTAGGATAAAACTTACTTAAATCTAAACTACACCAATAAACATCTTCTCCATATTTATCTCCCCAAAAGTCATTTGTTTTATATTTAACTTTATGTAAATCAGATAGTTTTTCATTTTCTATAATATTCTCTTTTTCTTCATCACTAAACTGTTCTTCATATGTCTCTTTAGATAAGGTCATTACCTTAGAAGTTATAAAAATATCTTTCCTAAATCTTGGCCAACTTTGATTAAAATTACGATAAGTTTTTTTAGTACTATTTCTATATAGTCCATATAGCCATTGTATCTTATCTTTTGTTGACTCTTTTTTATTTGGATAGATATTTACATACAATCTATTACCATAGCTCCAATAAGGCATTTGCATATCATAATACTTACCAATTACATTCATAACTGCAAGCCATACAACTTGGTCTCTAATTGATACCCAAAACATTTGTCTATTTTTTAACTCGCCATCTTCACTTTTAGTTTTTGGAAAGAATATAGGTTTTAAAGACGATAGTTTATACTTATTTTCCAATATTGATTCTTGAATGTTTTTTAGTTCATTTTCATAATTTACTTTAAACTCTATTATTTCTAACTCATCACACCAATAGTTATCATCATTATAAAAATCTCTTGCTTTTTCCCATGCCCAGTGTAAATTTTCCAACTCAACAATTAATTTAATTATAGATTTATTTAACATTTTTTGACTCTTTAAAATAATCTGATATATCATTATACTTTCTATCAAAAGTTATTCTCTTAATTGATTTATGTAATGAAAAAGCATCTACAATATTTTTATAAAAATTATCTCCACCATTATCATTATCAGGGATAACATATATATCATAATCCATAAAATAATAAATGTATTCTTTTTTAAAATTAGTAGCACCCATAATTCCAATAGCCTTATAACCTTTTTCTAGCATTGATAAAGTATCTGATACACCTTCACAAATATAAACTTTTTCACCTATATTACATTGATCTAAAATTTGTAAATTATAAATAGACGATTTTACATTTGGAAGATGAACCCATCTTAAATGTTCATGGTCAATATATCTTCCCTCTAAATTAATTACTTGACTTTTTAAATTTAAGCAAGGAAATACGATTGTGTAACACCACCAACAATTAGAAAAGCCATTATCATAAGTCTTTAAAAGACCACATTTATAAAGTCTTTCATCATCCCACTTTTTTCTAAGAGATTTAAAAAAATCTTCAGTATTACTAATATCAAAAATTCTTTGCTTTCGTATAGTTTCCAAACTATATCCCCGATCTTGAAGATAATCTAAACCTCTTTGACTTAGAGTAGAATTATCTAAAATCCATTGATATACTTCACTGTCATGTGAAAATAAATCTATTTTATATTGATATGTGATTTTTCTTTTTGGTCTTTGATATGGGGAATTTCCAAAAAAATGTTTTTCTAATATCTCACAAGCTTCTAAAAAAGAAACATCACAATATTCCATAACTAAATTAATATTTTTAGTACCTATTCCACAACCAAAACAATAAAATGTATTTGTATTATGATAAAAATGTAAACTTGGACTTTTTGAATCATGTCCATTAAAGCAAGGTATACCTTTCTTTGAAGTATTCTTGATACCTAACATATTAGAAACTTCTAAAATATCTATAGAGTTTAATTTTTCTTTATCATATTTCATGTCACTTCTTTAATAAATTTTCACTTTCTTTTTTTAATTCTCTTAACGCAGTCAATAATAAAGAAAGTCTATTGAATTTTTTATCATTTTTCTGAATGTTTTCAAATAAGTTTCTTAGTGGCTTTAATATTTCTCTCATTTCAGGAGTTTCAAATTTTTCATGAAAAGAATAATAACTTTTGCAAACTCTACTATTCTTATTATTTATCTCCATCATTAATTCAGATATTTCTCTTTGTTCTAAAGAATATAAAGGTCTATCAAAATTATTATTTTTACCTCTTAATGACTTATTAACTTTCTTTAATACTTGAAAAAAATCACTTTCATTTTTATTATCATCAAATATTTCATAATTTATTTCTTCTCTTAATATTTGAATATAACATAGATATTGAGACAAGTAATATAAAGTACTTGGCATATAATATTCATATTCTGAGCTACTATTTGATAAATTCTTATACCCATCTTCATTAACTATATTATTTAATCTTCCAATTAAACCATTTAAAGAACTTAATAAAGGATTTGTCCACTTTTTAAGTTCTTCTAGTTTACGTTCATCTTTTTGATATTTTTTATTTAACTCCATTTCAAATTTTTTTAACGTAAAATCTGCTGATTTATCAAAAATTTTCTTTCCTATATATACAATTCCAGTTGTAATAACAGCTGTACTTATAAAATATTTTATTAATTCATCAATCATTATATCCCTCCTAATTCAATTCCAACAAACTCGTTCCAACACCCTTAGGCTCAAACCTTTATCTACAATGGGATTCTCTCTTTTAGTGCTTCCACATAGGAAATCAAACATACCATTTTCATAAACTTTGTAATTGATTTAGTGCATTTAGTGCTAGTTCTAAACGCTTTTATCTAAGAAAATGGATTTATTTTTATTTCAACAAATAAGAGAGATGAGAACTAAAAAGTTCTAATATAGCTATCAACTTCAAATCTCAAACCTAAAATAATTTTACTATTATAGTATTATTTATTTAGTTGATTTTGGATTAAAATGTAAGTTTTTATAACACTTATTTATAAATATATACTTGATTATTATTTTATATAATAAATATTTATATCTGATATGTAGTAGTTGTTGAGACAAAACAAAGAATTATTCTTTGTTTTATTAAAGTTATTGAGATTTATTTTTATTTAGTCTTTACAAAGACATAGTACATAGTCTTTGTAGTTTGTTTTAGTATTGTCTTTTAGGTAGACTCTAGGGACTCTTTTATCTACCATACATACGATTTCGTAGTTGATTGTATTTAGAAGGTTTGCTACACTATCGATTGAGATTCCATCTTTATTATCTCCTCCGTATAGTACTACCTCATCGCCCATTTTTACATCAAGGTTTGTTACGTCTATGATACATTGATCCATACAGATATTTCCTAGTACTGGTACTATTTTGTTTTTTACTAGTACTTTTGCTTTGTTTGAAAGCATTCTTGTATAGCCATCTGCATAGCCTATTGGTAGTGTTGCGATTTTTGTTTTGTGTTCACATTTATATGTAAGTCCGTAGCTTATGCCTGAGCCTGCTTCGATTTCTTTTACTTGGGCTATTTTTGCTTTTAAACACATGACTTCTTTTAAGTTTACTCTTTCATGATTTACACTTTGTGAAGGGTATAGGCCATATAGCATTATACCTGCTCTTACCATATCGAAGTTAAACTCAGGCATATCTATGATAGCTGCACTATTTGAAACGTGTTTGATAGGTATACTTAAACCTTTTTCTTCTATCTGTTCTACTATTTTACTGAACTTCTCTACTTGCATTTTTGTATATGTTTTATCTAGTTCATCTGCTGCTGCGAAGTGAGTGTAAATACCTTCAATCACTAAGTTATCTAGCTTACTTATATCTAAAACTGTGTTTACTGTATCTTCACTACATAACATACCTAGACGGTTCATTCCACTATCTATTTTTATATGAACTACGATATTTTTATTTAGTTGTTTAGCTACTTTTGAGAACTCTTTGGCTTGTTCTAGTGAATATATTGTTTGTATTATGTTGTTTTGGATTATCTCTTGAGCTAAGTGTTCAGGAGTATATCCTAAGACCATGATTTGAGTTTCTTTGAACTCTTTTCTTAACTGAAGTGCTTCACTTAAAGTAGCAACAGCAAATCTATCTGCTCCATTTTCAAGTAAAGTTTGAGCGATAGCAACTGCTCCATGTCCATAACCATCTGCTTTTATAACAGCTGATATTTTAGTCTTAGGATTAGTAACTCTTCTTACTTCTCGAATATTATTTGCTAAATTATCTAAGTTTATTTCAGCCCATACTGCTCTTGTTAAGTCCAATTTTCTCTCCTATTTCGTACTTATTATTACATGATATTCTTATGAAGACAATATAAAGAAGCACAAAACTTTATATTATCTTCATAAAAATAGCATTTGTACAAGAAAGTAAAACTTTCTTGTACTAATTACTCTACTTATATTTTTTTATTTCGCCTGAGTCAATTCTCGCAAGATATGACTGTAATTCTTTTTTTACAACTGGCATTAAGTAGTATAAACCAATGATATTAAAAATCGACATTGCAAACATAGCAGCATCTGAGAAGTCAATTGCTGCACTAAAACTAATACTTGTACCAACAATTACAAATAAACAAAACATAGTTTTATAAACAAGTTCAGTTTTCTTACCCTCTCCAAACAGATAAGTCCATGCTTTTAGTCCATAGTAAGACCATGAAATCATCGTAGAGAATGCAAATAAAACAATACAAAGTGTTAATAAGTATTCAAAAATTGGTGATGTTTGTGTAAATGCAGCTGATGTTAAAGTAACACCTGTTAATTCACCCGTGTTAACTCCTGCAATAATAATAACCAATGCAGTCATCGTACAAATCACAACTGTATCAATAAACGGCTCAAGTAATGAAACTAAACCTTCTGTTACAGGCTCTTTCGTTTTTACTGCTGAGTGAGCAATAGCAGCAGAACCTACACCTGCTTCATTTGAGAAAGTTGCTCTTTTTAGACCTTGTATCAATGCCCCAAGAAATCCACCTGCAACACCAGCACCAGTAAATGCACCTACAAGTATTTGCTCAAAAGCCCAACCTATTTTGTCATAATTAGCTATTAAAACAACTAATGCCATTCCTATATAAAGGAAAGCCATTGATGGAACTAGTTTAGAAGTAACTGCACCAATTGAAGGCATACCACCGATAATCACGCTAGCAATTAAAACTGCTAAGATAACACCTGTAACCCAACCATAACCAGGAGCAATACCAAATGTTTGAACTATCATCGCGTTTGCTTGATTTCCTTGGAATAAATTTCCAGCACCAAGAGCTGAGAATATTGTCATAATAGCAAAACCAATAGCAAAGAACTTACCAAGAGTTGCATAACCACCATCTTTGAAACCTTTAGAAAGGTAATACATAGGACCACCTGATACTGTACTATCAGGATTAACGTTTCTATATTTTACAGCTAATGTACACTCAGTAAATTTTGAAGCCATACCAAATAAACCACATAAAATCATCCAAAATGTAGCCCCAGGTCCACCAATAGCAATAGCAACACCAACACCAGCAATATTACCAAGTCCTACTGTACCAGAAAGTGCAGATGTAAGAGCTTGGAAGTGTGAAACTTCACCAGATTTTTTTTCTTTCGGGTCAGTATATTTTCCAGAAACTATATCTACTGCTAGCCCAAACCTTCTAAATTGAATAAATCCAAAATATATAGTAAATACAATAGCTGCAACAAATAACCATCCAACAATCAATGGAAATGAAACACCATCTTCAATTGAAGCTCCAAAAAAGATAGCATTAGCAAACCAACCTAAATAATCACTAAAAAACTGATCTATTTGTTTATCTATACCTATAGTCTCTTCTGCAAAAACAATGCTTGGTAGACATAAAACTACCATAAATAGTAATACTCTTTTTAATATCATTTTAATCTCTCCTTTAAAATTTAAAACTTAAATTTATTACCCTTGATAAAATGCTGAGAACAACAACACATCTTCGTTAGTCTCATTTTTTCCATCTTCTGTAATCACTTCCCCTATTATCTTCCCAATCGCGGGTGCAAATGTAATACCTAACCATCCAAGTCCCGTAGCATGAACTAGATTGTTATATGTTTCATCAAAGCCAAGAATTGGCATATCATTTGGAGTAAGAGGTCTAAACCCTGCCCACTCTACTTGCTCTTTCATTTCAAACTTATTTGTGTAAAGTCCTAAATTTTTATGAATACTATCTATTTGTTTTCTTACAATATCAGGATTTGTAGTACCTAATTCTAGTTTTGAAGTCATTCTTACTGTATTTCTTCTTGGAGTCATTGCTATAAATAAGTCAGCAAAAAGTGATGATGTTTTTGGTTTTAGTTCATCTTCCATTTTGAAAGTAACACTATAGCCTTTTGCTGGTGTCATCATGAACTTATTTTTTGCTTGCTTTGCTAAACTATCATCAGCCCCTGTTGATAATACAAAAGTTTCAGCTTCATAAGTTCCTTTTGAAGTTCTTATTTTACTTACTTTTGAGCCTTCAAACTCTAATCTTTGAACTTCTTCATTTAGTAAAAACTCTACACCTTGATTTTCAAGATATTTTTTAAGCTCAAGCATAAATTCACCTGGATCAACATGACCATTTTCTTTTAATAAAATAGAACCTATTACTTTTTCATTTAAAATAGGCATATACTCTTTTGTTCTTTCTTTTGAAAGAATCTCATAAGCATCAGGATTTGTACAAAGTGCTGCTTTTGCATCAAAAGTGTTTTGCTCTGTATAAATCATAAGTAAACCATCTTTACAAAAATGAAAGTCCATTCCATCATTTTTTACCATTGATTCATACATATCTAGACTTATTTGCCCATATCTCTCAAATAAAGCAAGTGTTCTTTTTAGTCTAGCCTCAGTTGCACTTGCAGCAAATTTTAAAAGCCATTTATATAAGTGTAAATCAAATGTTGGATGAACACTTGCAGGGGATTGACCTTTTGCCATAAGTTTTAAAGTATCAAGTACAACTCCAGGAGCACTTAAAGGTGCTTTTTTAAAGGCAGATAATAAGCCAGCATTTCCAAATGATGTACCACTTGTAATATCTCCTTTTTCTATTACTGTTACTTCTCTACCACTTTTTTGTAAGCAGTAAGCAGACATAAGCCCAATACATCCACCACCTACTATTACAATATCTTTCTTCATTTTAACTCTCCATGTAAAATTTGATATTATCTTTTTGCTATTGCTTCTATTTCTATTAGTGCATCTTTTGGAAGTCTTGATACTTCATAAGTAGCTCTTGCAGGGAAAGGCTCACTAAAGTAGCTTCCATAGATTTCATTTACTACTACAAAATCTTCTAAGTCTTTTAATAAAATAGTTGTTTTTGTAATATCTTTCATTTCTAAACCAGCTTCTTCTAAAATAAACTTGATATTTTCTAAAGATTGTTTTGCTTGCTCTTTTATAGTTTGACCTGCAAACTCTCCTGTAGTTTCATCAATAGGTAATTGTCCTGATACAAAGATAAAACCATCTTTATCTACTGCTTGTGAGTAAGGCCCTATTGCACTTGGTGCTTTTGCTGAATTTATTGCTTTCATTTTCATTCCTTTTATGATAATTTATTTTCATTGCGGTCAGTATATAATAAATTTTTATCATTGTAAATAGTTTTTATTATGAATTGATAAATTTTTATTGTATTTTTTATACAGTTATTGTTTTTTTGTTATAAAAAAGTCATATTTTTGTTTCAAAAACTGATATTTTTTATACTTTAATAACTTTAGAATATATATTATTTTAAAAGATTTATTAACATGATAACAATTTATTATCATCTTGACATTTTTTTATATATTTCTTATAATTTAGAAAATCAATCATAATAAAAAGGCATCCTTTGAACCCTTATGTTAAAAAATATATTCCTATTGCTAACTTTTTAGGCGAAGTTTTAGGTGAGAATACAGAAATTATAATTCATGATTTAACAAATTATGATAACTCTATTGTTCATATTATCAACGGACATATTAGCAATAGAAAAATAGGTGATCCTATCACTGATTTAGTTTTAGACTTTATTGCTACTGAATCAAAAGGAAATAAACAATTTATTTGTAATTATAATTCTAAAACAATTGAAGGAAGACTTTTATACTCTTCTACATTTTTTATTAGAGATGATAAAAATGAGATTGTTGGTGCTTTATGTTTAAACTCTGATTATCATGAAGTTAAAAAATCCTTATCGTTTATCACATCTTTATTACCAAACTATGTGGATGATAAGATTTTATCACTTAATAATATAAAAGAGAATCTAAATACAAACCCTCATGAAACAACATTAAGTAAAATAGATGCGATAATAGATCAATTTGATGTGCTTCCAAAAAGAATGACAACAAAAGAAAAAACAGAAATTATAAAAGCCATAAATGATTGTGGGATTTTTAATATAAGAGGTGCCGTTCAAGAAGTAGCAGACAAACTTCAAATGTCAGAACCTTCTGTATATAGATATATTAAAAAAATTAAAAAAAATTAGATATGAGTGATTTAATATCTGAAATAATAGGCTTTAGTATTGTTACAATTGTAGTAATAATGCTAGCTTATTTTACAAAAAAAATGCAAGATAAATATAAAGAAGAGGATTAATTTTAATCCTATCTTTATATAAAAAAGTTTCTATAAATTGCTATAGTAAAAACTCCAACAATTAAAGATAACAATATACTTTTTGTTTTATACATACACAAAAATATTAAAAATGCAGCGATTAAACCAATAACACCCTCTTTTAAGATAGAAGGAACAACCAAAGCCAAAAGTAATGTTGAAGGTAGATAATCCAAAAATAGTTTTAAATCCCCCTCTTCTTTTACAAACTTTGAAGATAAAAGAAGTCCTGATACTCTTAAACTATAGGTTCCCAAAGCAACAATAAATATAATTAGTAAGGCATTTAAATCAAGACTATTCATAACTTTTCCTTTTATGCAAAATCACTGCACTATATGATCCAAGTATTGCTGCAATTACTATATAGAAATTACCTTCAATATAATAACTTGAAATAATAGCTATCAATGAAGTTATAATCCAAGGTAAAATATCTGAACTACCTTTATACATACTAAGTGCCAGGGCAAAAAATATCGCCACAAAAGCAAAATCTAAACCAAATATTTTTGGATTTGAGATAAACTCTCCTAAATTGTATCCCAAAACTGTACCTATAAACCAAGTAGCAAAGATACAAACTCCTCCACCCAGTAAAAACTTTGGACTTATTTCTTGAGTTTTTAATCTTTGCATAGTTATAGCCCAAGATTCATCAGTAGCAAAGTGCATATATTTTAGTTTTTCTTTTTTACTACTTTGTTTAAATAGTGGATTCAAAGAGGCTCCAACTAAAAAATACCTTAGATTTATAAGTAAAGCAGCTGTTATCATAGCTATGATATCAAGAGTATTATCCCACATTTGAACTAACACAAATTGAGAAGAACCTGCAAAAATAAATATATTCATAAGTACTAACTCAAAAAGTTCAACTCCTTTTTGAGAGCTAAGAACACCTAATACTGAACCATAAGTAAAAACACTTATTCCAATTGGCAAATTTGCCATAAATCCATCTTTAAAATCATTTTTCATAATTGAATTTTAACAAAGAATAAAAAGAAAAATCTTGGATATAATTGCTAATTAAAAAACTTCCTATAATTTCCAGGAGTTAAACCAACATAAGCTTTAAATCTTCTATTTAAGTGACTTTGATCATTGAAACCGCACATATATGTAGTATTTATAATACTCTCGCCTTTTTGTAAAGCCTGCTTAGCTCGTTCAATTCTTTTCAACATAAGATATGAGTGAGGAGAGATAAAAGTCTTTTGTTTAAAAAGTCTTAAAAAATGATACTTTGAAATATCAAGTTCATTTGAAATATCATCTAAAGATAAATCAAGATGTAAATTATAGTTCATAAACTCTTTTGCTCTATTTATCATCTTATCATGTTCACTTAAAATAATAGGCATTTTAGCTTTACTATTATTTAAAAATAACTCATTTAAAGTACTTACAAGTTCACACTCAAAGTCAATACTTGAGTTTGTTTTATACTCATTTTCCATGATTATATTTATTAATTTATTAGCAAAAAATCTATTTTCAAAAATTCCAGAAGAGAAAAAAAGCTCTTGATTATAGAAATTTTCTTCTTCAAGCTTTTTTATAAAGTTTGGTTTAAGATATATAGAATAATGTTTATAGCCCTCATGGTACTGCGTCTGGCAAGCATGAGTTTCATCTGGATTTATCGTAATTACACAGGCTTTATTTAGCTTTTTTTTCTGTCCATCTACAAAAGCATCCATCTGTCCTTCATAAATAAGACCAATTGTATAATCTTCATGTACATGCTTATCAAAACCATAGTTATTAAAATGAGCTTTATGTAAAACTATATCTTCATTTATTTTAGGCTTCCAAAATTTTGCATCGTAAATAATATCTTCATTTTTATTCATAATTTATAGTATATCAAAAAAGCATACTTTTTTATTGGATTAAATTGCTATTTATTCTCTTTTGGAATAGAAATAGAAAACCTAGCCCCATCATTGATATTTTCTACAAATAGCTTGCCTTTCATATTTTTATCAACAATTATCTTTGACATATAAAGCCCTATTCCTGTTCCATCACTATCATCCCTTGTAGTAAAATATGGTTCAAAAATTTTACTTTTTGGTTCAACAGTTACTCCTCCACCATTATCTTCAATATATAAAGTAACTTCAAACTCTTCTTCTTTTGCCCAAATAAAGATTTTAGGGTTTTCTATCTTTTTTTCAATAAGTACATCTTTTGCATTTTTTAAAATATTTAATAATACTTGTTCATATTCATTTAAATAAGTATGAAGTTTTATTTTTTCATTTACATCAATTGTTACATTTATATTATTATTTTCTAAAGCACTAGCAACTATTGTCATAACTGAGTCTATCATACTACATAAAGTAAACTCTTCTTTCTCTTTTTTAGGCATAAAGAAGTTTCTAAAATCATCAATAGTATGAGACATAAACTCAAGAACTTTATCAGCTTCTCTTGATTTTTTGTTCATTGTTTCATCATCTAAAAGTCCCATACTATGCTTAAATTTTATATACATCAAAATTGAAGAGAGTTCTGATAAAGGCTGCCTCCATTGATGGGCTATATTTGATATCATTTCACCAAGTGCAATAAACTTTGATTTTTGAATTAAAAGTTGTTCTTTTTCTCTATTTTTTTCTACTTCATAAAATACTTTATTTTCAAGATTTTGATTTAATTCTTCTAATTCTTGGGCTTTTGTTTTTACTTTATTTTGATAATTTTTTAAAACCTCATCAATCTTTTGAGATACAGCTATTGATATTAAAATAGCAATTGATAAAAACATCACAAATAAAACTATATTTTGCCCTACTTGATTTCGAACTGTTTTTTCTAATGCCTCTCTTTTTTTCTTTATCTCTTTTTCAATATCGTCCATGTAAACACCTACAGCTATAACCCAATTCCAATTTTCATAATACTTAAAATATGATAATTTTTGTTTTATTTCATCGTTTGTATTAGGTTTTTTGTAAGCATATTGAGTATAAGATTCTCCCTTTACTTTTATCCTATTTAAAAACTCTTCTCTAAATTTTTTACCATTTGCATCTTTGTAGTTTGTAGAAATTACTTTTCCTAATAAATCAGGTCTATTTGGATTTACTATCAATCTAGCAAAATTATCACCACCATTCATATCTAAAATATCATATACAAAATAGTAATTACTTTTATTTTCTTGAAATGAAATATTATTTAAAAGTCTTATGGCATCTTCTTTTATTTCTTTTTCATTTGTATCTACTTTTGTTAAATTATAATTTAAGACATCAATAACTGTATCTATTTCTTTTTTTAATATTCTTTTTTGTTCTTCATAATACTCATGAACAAAGTTTTCCATTTGTTTTTCAAAGTCATCGTATGTATTTTTTACATAAAAATATGAAATCATAAATATCATTGACGACATAATAATAATAAAAATGTAAATAATAATTTTTGATAAATTTTTTTCTGTTATTAAATTCAATTTTTCTTGTCCTGTAACCTTTAATATGCTATGATAGCATAATATTTCTAATAAGGATTTTATCGAAATGCAAGATAATATAGTAAATAAGTTAAATGCTTTTTCAGTGCTTTATATAGAGGATGAAGATGGCATTAGAAACAATATAAAAGAGATATTAGAGCACTTATTTAAAGAGACAATTACCGCAAAGAATGCAAGTGATGGATATATCAAATATGTACAAAACAAACCTGATTTAATAATAACTGATATAAAAATGCCTCCAGGTGAAACAGGTATTGATTTAGTAAAAAAAATAAGAGAATCTGATTCAAAAACAAGAATAATAATCACATCTGCTCATACAGATTTAGAGTATATGCTAAAAGCAGCTGAACTACATCTAGTAAAGTATATTATTAAACCTATAACTCAAGAAAAATTGATGGATGCATTAGAAGCATTTATAAAAACACATGATGATAATAAAATTTTTACATTAAATGAAAAATGGTATTTTGATTATAGTAAATCTATAGTTTCAAATAATGAGGAAGTTTTCAATCTTACAAAAAAAGAGAATATGTTCTTAAAACTACTTATAACAAAAAATAGAATTATCACTTATGAAGAAATGGAAAATCAAATTTGGGATGAAGATTCTGTGATGACTCAAAATGCTATGAGATTATTTATTAAAAACTTTAGAAAAAAACTGCCAGAAAAATGCTTGAAAAATGTTCAAGGTACTGGATATAGATTAGTTATAGGAGAAGTTTAGTTGAAAAAGAATATATTTATTGCTTTAGTTACACTTATTTCAAGTAACTTACTAGCAAATGACTTCTATTATGAGTTTGATAAAAAAGTTGAACTTATCAAGCCTCTTGAGTCTGAAAGCCTAAGTGTTAATAAACAAAATGAAAACTCTGAAAAAATACATACTTATAAAACAACAAATGGAAATACTGTTCAATTTAAAGATGAACTAATAGTTCAATGTCATAAAGAAGCATATTGTGAAGATGAGTTTAGTGACTTAAATATTACAAATTATAAAAAAATAAGTAAAAGGTTTTTTCTAATAAAAGTTGAAGATACACAAAATATTTTTACTTTAGCACAAGAACTACATAAAAAAGAAGATATAAAAAGTGCTACACCAAATAAATTATTAAAGTTAAATAAAAGATGAACTTAAAACATATAAAAAATTATAGTATAGCTATTACTTTGGCTATTAGTCTTACAGCTTGTGGTGGTGGAGGAAGTGGTTCTAGTAATTCATCAAGTTCTATTTCAAACGTTGTAAACTCTGTATTAGGGAATGATTTTTTTCAATTTGCTTGGCATATAAATAAAGATATCAATGCTACATATAAAACAAACAATAACATAAACAATGAAGCACACATAAGTTTGGAAGAAGCTTGGGCTGTTACAAAAGGGAAACAAATAAATAATAGTCAGCCCATAAAGGTTGCTATTATTGATGAAGGATTTCAAGCTAATCATCCCAATATAAAAGATAAGATAATTAGTACTTATAATCCCCAAGATTTACCAAATACTCCTACAAATTTAGATGATAGTGAAGGAGATGATTTTTATCATGGATTAGCTGTTGCAGGTATTGTTGCAGGAGATGAAGTAGGAGTAGCGCCCAATGTTGAGCTTATACTAATAAATATTGATTTAGGAGAAGGTTCAACTTTAACTACTCAAAATTTACTTGATTCCTTTGAATATGCAAAAAATCAAGGTGCAAAAGTTATAAACTGTAGCTGGGGAGGAAGTCAATTATCTCAAGTTGTTCAAGATAAAATTGAAGAACTTAAAGATGATGGGATTATAGTTGTATTTTCATCAGGAAATGGAGATAAAAATACCGGACTAGCATTAGACTTAGACCAAGCGGGAAATAATGATCCATCTGAATTAACTACAGTAATAGGAGTAGGAGCAACAAGTGTTTTAAATGATGTAACTTCTTATTCAAACTATGGTTCAGCTATTGATGTAATTGCACCTGGTGGTGGAAGTTTAAATGATGGCTTACTTGGTATTTTATCACTAGATCAAAGTGGAAATGCAGGTAGAAATAGTAACTCTCAACTTTCTTATACAAATGAAAATTTAAATAACTATACTTTAACATCGGGTACAAGTTTTGCAGCGCCTACAACAAGTGGTTTAGTTGCATTGATATTATCTGTAAACCCAAATCTTACTTTTGACCAAGTAAGAAATATTTTGATTTCAACTACAGATAAAATTGGTGGAAGTAATGCTGATTATACAACAGGAAATTTTGACACTAAAAGAGCTTATGGGAAGATAAATGCTAAAAAGGCAATAGAAGCTGCACAGGCTACATTACCATAAAAAAAGATAAGTAAGAAACTCTTACTTATCTTCTAAAAATTTTACTTCTTCTTTCTTCTCTTCACTATTTATATTAGAAGTTTTTGGAACTTCAAACTCATAAAGTTTTTCAAGTTTTATCAAATAAGCATGACCTAAATATATTATATAAAATACTGCTGTAAAAAGAGTAATAAAAGGTATCATAGAAACTAAATATAAAAATAGAGTTCTTCCTCTAAAAGCATTTGCTTCTTTCTTATAGATTTTTTTATACTCTTCTTCACTTAAAAGAGTTGATGCAACATCATGATTTAAAAGCTTATGAAAGAAATAGTACAAAGGCAAAGCAAAAGCAATGATATTTAATAAAGGTATAAAATACACAGGAATTAAAAGTATAAATAAAAATATCATCATAAGTGAACTTTTAAATAAAACCCAAAGAGGAGATAGTAAAGAACCATGACCATGTAAAGTCAAATGACTATAATGCCTCTTATGAACTACACCTAAAATCATTGGTGTTAAAAAACCAATCACAACTAAAGTTAAAATAACAGAAGCTTGTAAAACTATGATAGAACCTATAGTGTAAAGAAGAAAAGCTGCAATCCAAGAAGTAAATGAATACTTAAATAAAAATACAATTAAATATGTAGCCCATACAAAATAAAATGGTGCATTCTCATCAATAATAACTTCTTGTCCATTTTGAGAAGCTTCTGCTGCTTGTTGTAGTGCTGTTATTCCAAAATCAGCAGCTGCAAAAAATAGTGAATAAATTAAAATCATAGTCACTATTAAAGGAACTAATGCAATTTTTAACATCTTTGGAGTCAAGAAGTCCTTCAAACTTCTTGATAAAATATCTATTTCGTTCAAATTCAACCTTTTAATAATTTATAAGATTATAGCTTAGTTTCACTTATCAAATCTAAGTCTATATTCACATTTTTGACAAAGTTCTTCTACTACTTTATTTTGTCTAAAGCCACTTTGTATTGCTTTTACTCTTTTAGAATTTAAAATATCTTTTATTTGTGTAGTATTTGTATTTCCAAGATTAACACAGGCATTTTGGTCTAAACAACAAGGTATTACATCACCTGATGAAAGTATTCCAAAATGTGAATCTAAACCATAACAAAAACCTTCTTTTGATACAAAATCATTTTTTAAACTAGGCCAATTAAAATACTCATCGAAATTAAAAAATAGTTTTCTATCTATTCTTATATTTTTAGGTTTATTTTTATATACCTCATCAAGTAATATATCTGTATTAAAACTTTTATTTATTTTTTCAAATACTTTTTCATTAAACTGCTTAGCACTTTGTTCTTCATCTAAATTCCATATTCTAAGATTTATAAAATACTCATGCTTTTTCTCTTGTGCATATTTTATAAAACTAATAATAGGATTTAAATACTCATCTAAACTTTTTTTATGAGAGTTTGCATTATAAGAGTTAATTGAGAAATTTATTTGTCTTATTGCCTTGTGCATTAAAGTATCAAAATGTTTTTCATTTAAATTATTAGCAGTTGTGGTAATATTTACTTCTAAATCATTCTTTAAACTAATATCTAAATATTTACCTAAATTAGATAAAACTAAAGGATCACCTACTACATGATAAGCTAACTGTTTTGTATACTCTTTTAATTGAACATTAATAGACTCAAAATGTTCTAAACTCATAGTTTCATTTGGCTTTATTTTTGGAGGACAAAATGTACACTTAAGATTACAAATATTTGTAATTTCTATATGAACTTTTTTAAACTTTTTTATATTATAGCCTTTTAAAAATTTTAGCAATTGTATCAAATAGTTCATAAAACAAAGCCTCTTAAAGCCTTAAGTAATAGTACTTTAATTATAATTCATTTTAAGTTCAAAATAAAGGTTTATAAATGGAAATGATTTTAAATGAAGATGACATAGTAGTAGGAGCACAATTTGATGGTGGAACTATTCAAGACTATGTAGATGAAAATAAAACTTATGGACTTGTAAGAATAGAAAATGCAACTGCTAACTGGTTTTTATTCAATAAAGATGAAAGTGATGAAGATATTCAAAAACTATACAATCAAGTAATTCAACAAGAGCATTTTATTCATGATGACTTTGGAGAAGAAATAGTAATTTTTAATAAACTTGGAAATAAAGAATTTATTGATTTTAAAGAAAAGATTGATGAATATTTAAATGACGAGATGGGTAGTATTTTTTAATACTACTTTATCTTTATAAAAATACTTTTTTATAAATCTCATCAAAATTTTCTATATCATTTGGAGAAAAAGACTTATCTCTACTCTCATCCCAATATAAAAACTTATGTCTTAATGATTTTCGTTCAATAAACTTCAAATAATAAGCTGTAGCTAATACTTCATTTGATTTATTATCTATAAACCTATATTTATATTCATCATATATTTCTGGGAAAAAACTGTTGATTTTTTCCACATTTATTGAATATCTAGCTTTTTTTATGTTATCAAAGTCTTCATAATATTCATAAGAATTTAAAGGTAATCTTATTTTTTTGTATTTATATCTTTTAAATTTATACTCAATTGAAGGTATTTCAAGAAACTTTTCTATATGTTCTTCATGAAAAGCTATGATTTTTTGCTTATTACTTGAAGATAAGTTTGCTAACTGATTTATATCATAGCCATACACTTTTATAGTAGAAAGACTTTCTATTCTTCCATATTGATTTTTTTGTGCTTGCTTATTAAAAGTACTATTGTATGAAGTAATAGAATAAAAACTCTTAATTGCATACTTTAAAAGTAAATCATTATAAAATATACTTAATGTCAAAACTAAAGATATCATAAAAATGATTTTTGATTTAAATATCCTAAATAATATAAAACTAAAAAAAATACAAAAGCTTATAAATGACAAATTTGCTGGAATAAACAAAAAATTATCAGGAATTACAAATTCAAAAGATGTTGGCATTTATATTACTTTAAAATATAAGGTAAGTCTCTTTTAATACTTTCTAATAAATCTTCATTTAGAAAAAACTTACACTCTTGCTTCTGTATATTCTTATAACAGTAAGCACATACATATCTATTTCTTTTTATAATCTCAATACTTTGTTCTAAAGTAACTTGTAATTCTTCATTACTCACATAATAATCATACATCTGTTTAATTTCATCTTTTATATCATCTTTTATAAAAACAATACTATCTTCCATAAATTCTATTACATTTTTATCATTATTTTTTATGTGTAAAAAAGCCTCTTTTACATCATCAAATCTCATATCAAATTTTGCACCTACTAAAAGTACTTCTTTTAAATTATCTAAATCATTTTTTTGAAAGTAATATTGTAATAATAAATTTAAATAATGCTCTTGAACATCAGTATCATACTCTTCTATAAATTCAAATACTAAATCTGCATTTTCTATCTTTTTATTATCTATAAGTTCATTATGAAGTACACCTATTTGGGCGATTATTTCATGTAATCTATCACTCATTAAAGTTTTCCTATTTTTAATTTGTCAAATTATATCCAATAGAAGATATATTCTACTATAAAAATATGCTTAAAATGTTACTTTATTATACTTTGGAAAAATATAATAATATTAATTTATAATTCTTTATTATTGATATAAAAATATAACTTATAATTATAAATATACATAAAAAGGAAAAGTGATGACAATTCTAAAAAAACTACTTTTTACTCTATTTATTCCAGTTTTATTTTTAAATAATTTAAATGCAGAAAAAATAAATGATAAAGCTGCATTAAATGGAATAAAAGAAGCAAAAAGTGTATTTCTTATAGACTTTACAAATGTTAGAAAAACTGCTTTTTACTTAAACATCATAGAAGGTACACACAAAGGTTTAATAAAACAAGGTGTTAAACCTAAAATGGTTTTAGTATTTATTGGTGAGACAGTAAAGTTTTTAAGTACAAAACAAGATGAAGCTTTTGAAATGGAACATGAAGAACATTTAGAAGCTATTCAAAACTCTATAAAAAACCTAAGTAAAGCAGGCGTAAGAATGGAAGTTTGTGCAGTTGCTACAAAAGTATTTAAAGTAGATAATAATACTATTCCAAAAGAAATGAATATTATTGCAGATGGTTTTATCTCTTTGATAGGATGGCAAACACAAGATTATAAATTAGTTCCAATTTTTTAAAATTGGAACTAAATAACATCTACATCTTTTACATCTATTCCAGAAAGCTTTTCCATTTTTGTTTCTACAATATCTAAAAAGTCTGCTTTATTCTTTTCATCCATATTGTTTTCTAACATTTCAGTAATATATTTAATACCATTTGCATTTATTTTTTTTGCGCTTGCTAAATAGTGTACAAAAGCTATCATTTTAACATCATTAATAGAGTAAAGTTTTTTACCATCAATTTTTTTAGGAAGCAACCCTTTATCTTCATACATTTTAAGTGTTCTTACTTTTGCTGTTAGAAGTTCAGCAATACTACTTAGAGGTAAAATATCTTTATCATTGTTTAATAGTGCCAAAATTATCCTTTAATTTTTTTCTTGAATTATACAATTTTTTCTATAATTTTATTCTAAATTTTTCTTTACTTTACTTTTTATTAAATAAGATATAATAAAATTAATAAAGAAAAATCAAAAGGAAAAGTATGAAAAAAATAGCAGTTTTATTACTATTAATTAGCACAATACTAATAGCCCAAACAAAAACTGAACAAGTACCAAAAGAAAAAATAAATGAAAAAATAAATTCATTGAAAAAGCCTTTGTATAACCCATTTGTAGAGAATTATATTCTTAATGAATTAAAACAATTAAGAGATGAAAATAGAGACTTAAAAATTGAGTTGCATAAGACATTGGCAAAAAAAGAAGTTGACATATCTACAAATGTAATTAATTATGCAACATCAACAATAAATAATATGTTTTATATTATTGCAGCAGCCAGTTCTATTTTAGTGATTATTGGTTGGTCTTCTATTAAAGATATTAATGAAAAAGTAAAACACATGATTGATGAAAAAACATCAAAAACTATTTTAGAATATGATGAAAAAATGTCAATGTTTGAAAAAGACTTAGCAAAAAGAGCTAAGCAAGTAAAACAAAATGAACAAGAAATAGAAATAATGAATGCTATTCACTCATTATGGCTTAGAGCTTCTCAAGAAACTACACCAAGTGGTAAAATTGAAATTTATGATGAGATTTTAAAAATCAGACCAGATGAAGTTGAAGCCTTAACATATAAAGCAGATGCTATTCTTGATTTAGGTGAAGCTAATTGGGCATTAAATTTAACAAACCAAGCTTTAGAAATAGATAGTGATTATCCAAATGCCTTTTATCAAAGAGCAAAAGTATTTGCAGTTTTAGGACAAGAAGAAAATGCTATTACTGATCTTGAAAAAGCAATAGAATTAAATGAAGAATATATTTATAAAATAGAAGATGAAGAAGAATTTGAAGAATTAGTAAAACATGAAGGCGTTCAAACTATTTTAGAAAAAAAAGTTGATTTAACATAAAAAAGTAGAGGATTTCCTCTTCTACTTTTTTACTAACTAACTTACTTAGCAGCCTTTGCTTCTTTTATCCAAGCATTAACTTTTTTCTCATTTGTTTTCATCCATGATTGAACATGTCTTTTTATATCTTTTTCTTTATTTTGTCCATTTGCCATAAGCATATTTTGACCTGAAATATCATTTACATTTATTTCCATAATATCAAATAGTTTTGCTATATCTTTATGATTTGTTTTTACACTTGCATTTGCTGTAATTTTTTGATGATTTACATTAAATCCATAATCAGAGCCATTTGGTAATTTAGTTGAAGAAGTATTTGGGTTAGCACTATGTGTTACTTGTAAAAATACTACATCTTTTCCTGGAACTAGTTTTCCTGAAACCCAATATGGAGTCCATGTATAATATAAAACTGGTTTTCCCGTTTTGTAATTTGCTATAGTATTAGCAATAAGAGCAGAATACTCACCTTGTTTATGTTCAACAGTATCTCTCATACCATAAACATCTAACTGATGTTCAACTACTTTTTCACATCCCCAACCTGCATTACAACCTGTTAAATCAGCTTTTCCATTTCCATCTAAATCAAAAACCTTAGCAATTTTTGGATCTTTTAAATCATTAAAATATTTAATATTATATTTTTGAGCTGTTTTTTTATCAATCAAATAACCTTGAGCACAATTTGATACAAAATTAGAAAATTTAGCAATTTTTTTATCACCACCAACATTTTTTATTTTTTCACTATGTAAAGGATCCCATGTTGAAGCTAAAAAATACACATCTTTACTATCTGCATTATTTGCTAACGTTTGATATGCAATATCATAATTTATGTCATTTGTTTCAGTAACTTCATGTCCCATTTTTTTTAATACTTCTGAAACAACCATCATTTGAAATGCTTCTTCTGCTATATTAGATTTTATTGCTGTAACTTTTGCTCCAAATAAGTTTATGGCTAAAGCAAAAGAAACTAAGCCCCCAACTAATAATTTTTTATTTAACATTTTTTCTCCTTTTTATGTTATATATAAGACCTATAGGTCCTTTTTCAAACCATCTTCTTTTGTCTGTTTTATCTTTCTTACCCATTTCTTGAGTTAATCTATCTAATATAACTGCCAGAAGAACAATACCAAGACCTCCAACAGCAGCTAAACCTACATCAAGTCTTCCAATACCTCTTAATACCATTTGACCTAAACCACCTACTGCAATCATAGAGGCAATTACAACCATTGATAAAGCAAGCATTAAAGTTTGATTTATCCCAGCCATTATTGTAGGCATAGCAACTGGAATTTGAACTTTCCATAACATTTGAGATGAGCTTGCTCCAAAAGATCTTGAAGCTTCTATCAAATCTTTAGGTACTTGTCTAATACCTAAATTTGTAAGTCTAATAAGAGGAGGCAATGCAAATATAATTGTTACAATAACTCCTGGAACATTACCAATTCCAAATAACATAACAATAGGAATCAAATATACAAATGCAGGTGTTGTTTGCATAGCATCTAAAATAGGCCTAACTACCTTATCAACAGTATCACTTTTTGCACTCCAAATACCAAGTGGTAAACCTATTATTATTGAAAATAATACAGCTGTAATTACTAAAGATAAAGTAATCATAGACTCTTCCCAAGCCCCAATAAATCCAATAATTAAAAAAGAAATAAAAGTTCCCAAAGCAAGCTTTTTTGTAGAAAACTGCAAGGCTAAAAATACAAAAAATAAAATTACTACATAAGGATTTAAAAAAAGTAAAAAACTCTCAATTGCTTTTAATACAACATCAATAGGAGCTTTAGCAGCTAAAAAAACATCTCTAAAATTTGCTACTAGCCAATTAATCCCCGTATTTGTCCAATCATCAAAAGGAATAAGTACATTTTCAAAAGGATTTAAAATATTAAATTCCTTTACTTCTTCAACAGGAGTTTGAGAAGCTTCTTGCGTCCAATCAACTGATGAAGTTTTATCTTCTTGTGCAGTTGAAGCATTTCCCCATGGATCACTACTCATTTTCTACTCCTTCATCAAATATTTTTAATAAACTACTTTTAGATATCGTTCCCATATACTTTCCTGCTTTATCAATAACTGCTGTTGGATAATTATGCTCTGCTACTTTTGCAATAAAATCTGATATTTGAATATCATCACTAATTGGCTTTTCATCAATAACTGCATTATGAATACTTCCACCTAAAGTTTTTTGCTCTTTCAAGGAATCTAAGGTTAAAATACCTATATATTTTCCACTTTTTTCAACAAAATAAGCATAATCTTCATCAAAATCACTTATATACTGTAATGCCGATTTAATACCTGTACTTTCTTTATTTATTATAGTAGGTCTAATTTTTTTAGCAATATGAGAAGCATTTAAAACAGAGGTTACATCAACACCTTTAAAAAATGATTTAACATAATCATTTGCCGGATTATTTATAATATCTTCAGGTGTTCCTATTTGAACAATTTCACCATTTTGCATAATAGCAATTCTATCACCAATTCTAATTGCCTCATCTAAGTCATGAGAAATAAATACAATAGTTCTTTTTTCTTCTTCTTGTAAAACTAAAAGTTCATCTTGCATTTCTGTTCTAATTAGTGGATCTAGAGCTGAAAAAGCTTCATCCATCAACATTATCTCAGGATCATTTGCCAAAGCTCGTGCTAAACCAACCCTTTGTTGCATCCCACCACTTAACTCATCAGGATATGAAAATTCATGCTGAGATAGACCAACTTGAGCTAAAGCTTTTCTTGCTTTTTCATATCTTTGATTTTTACTAATATCACTTAATTCTAAACCAAATGAAACATTATCAATAATATTTAAATGAGGCATTAATGCAAATGATTGAAAAACCATAGAAATTTTTTCTCTTCTAATATTTATTAATTCTTTATCACTTAAATTTGTAACATCAGTATTATCAATTAAAATTTGTCCAGAAGTAGGTTCTATTAACCTATTAAGAAGTCTTACTAAAGTAGATTTGCCAGAACCAGATAGTCCCATGATTACAAAGATTTCACCTTCATTTATTTCAAAATTTGCATCTTGAACACCTATTGTCATACCAGTTTTTTTAAAAATATCTTCTTTTGAAACACCATTTTCTAATAGTTTTAAAGCCTTTTTTGGACTGTCACCAAAAACTTTGAAAACATTTTTTACTGTTAATTTATTCTTTTTATTTGTATTAATATCCAAACTCCATCATAATAATTGTAATATATTTACACTTATTATGTATTAATTAAGCTTAAAAAAATATAAAATATACATTTCATCTGTAATTTATAAATTTTATAAATATATTTTATTACCTAATCATTGATGTAATTAATATAAAATTTTGTGAAATTTTATAGAACTATAAGATTGGAATATCTATTTGAAAAGAAGCACCAAAAAGCTTTTTATTTTCATAAATATAAGATTTATTTTTTACTAGGATTTTACCTTTTAGTTGTTTTGTAATAAGTTGATGAGTCATGTATAAACCTATACCTGTTCCTATTGATTTGTGTTTTGTAGTAAAATAAGGTTCGAATATTTTATCAATAATAGAATCATCAACACCACCTGCACTATCTTTTACTTCCAACATGATTTTTTTATTTTGTTTTTTTAATGTTATAAATAAGTATCTATCATTACTGTTTATATTTTTTTCTTTAAAAGCATCTTTTGCATTGTTTATTATATTTATCAATGTTTGAACAATGATACTATCATTATTAAACATCATAATCTCTTCTGAATCAATCTTTACAGTTATATAATTAGCTTTTAGTAAGTCTTTAGTAATATCATAAACTTTATCAAGGACTTCTTTTACATTAAATTCTTTTAAAATAGAATCATCATCTTTAAAAAAACCTCTAAAATCATCTATTGTTTTTGATAAATACATTGCTTGTGATTTTACTCGGTCAAAATTTTTTAATAAAGTTTTTTTATCTAACTCATTATTTAATTCAAGTTGGAATCTTAATCCACTTATACAAGTAGTAATTACAGATAAAGGTTGTCTCCATTGATGTGCGATATTTCCAATCATTTCTCCAACAGCAGCTATTTTAGATTGAGTATATACTATTTTTTGAAGATTAATCAATTCACTAATATCTGTCAAAACAAGAATAAAGGAATTATTACCATTATAAAAATTGATGTTTACTAAATATATTTGTTCTTTCTTTACAATAGTATTGTTTATTCTTAACATTTTATTATTAAGCAATGCAAACTTTTTTTCTTTTACATATTTTTTAAACTTATTCTTTGTTAAAAAGTCTTCTTCTTTAGTATCTATAATATAATTTTCAAACTCTTTATATTCATTTATATCACTTAAAGTAAATAAATCTGTAAATTTTTTATTGACTTTTTTTATACAATTGTTTTCATACAAAATAATTATATTTTTTTGATTATCTATAATATTTTGTAAGTTTTTATTACTTAGCTCTAATTCTTTTTTATTTCTTATTGTTTTATATCTTTGTTCAATAGCAACTGAAATTAAATATATAAATACAGCAATAGAAATAAAACATAAAACTATAAAAATATTATATTTACTAGTAATAAAAATCAAATCTTTAAAATCTAAATATGATACTATGTATCCTGCAAATTTATTTTTTGTATCTTTAATAGCTAAAAAACTTATTATATAACCTTTATCATTACTAATCAAAGGAATATAAAAACTTTCATGTTTTTTATGTAGTTTCAAAAACTCTTCATTTTCTTTTAGCTTTTTATTTAATCTTTTAATCAAACTACTATTAATATATTTTTCGGTTATATTTGAAATAAGACTATTTTCTAAATAATAATCGTCAGATAAATCAGACTTAATAAAATATTTTCTTTTTGAACTAAAAACCTTTTGTAGTGTAGTTTCCTTATTCATCAAAAGAACATACATATTTGAATTAAGAACATCTTTAAGTTTTTTTTCCACAGAATCAAATGAGATTGAAAATTCAACACTCCCTAAATGATCACCTTCATAAACTATAGGAAATACATATCTAAAACCAGGAAATACTCTTCCTCCTTCAAAACCAAAACTTTTTTCTTTTTTTATATTAGCTATTTTAATAGACTCCCTAAAATCTATTAATTCATCTCCACTATTAGAAGGATTATGAAATCTTAAAAGACTTTTCCCTTCATGAGTATGGAAATGAAACTGTCTTAATCCACTTTGTTTAAGCTGTTCATACTCTTTGTAAAGTTCTCTATATAGTAACCCCCTATATATACTTTTATTTTCTTCCTTAGAGTATTTAAATTTTTTAAGTAACTTTAATACTTTTTTATCTTTTACTATATAATTAAAATCTTTTTTTGCTGCTAATTTATAAGTATCTAATATACTTTTATATGCTAGTTTAGTTGCCTCTAATTTTTGTTTAGAAACAATATCAATATCATTTTTTTCTAAACGACTTAGAATAAAACTAAAAATCAAAAAAGCAATGATGAAACTAAAAAAATACATAAAATATTTTTTATTCATTTATGTTTCCCACAAAAGGTATTTTATTAATATTAACTTTTAGATTTCCATAATCTTTTTGAGTTGCTAAAGAAAAACCATACCTTCCTTTTTTTAAAGTAGATAAGGTTTTAGTATCTATATTTAAAAGTGTTTTTTTTATCTTACTAGATAAATTATCACTAATAGTATTTTTATTCCCTACAAGTGTAAAACCTGGAAGAAGAATACTCCTTTTTATAATACTAACACCTAAACTTTCATACTTTTTTGCTATATCTTCTTTTGCACCAGCTAAAATATGTGTTCCTTTAACTAAAGACAATAAAGAGTTTTCATGGGACATTTCATAAGAATATAAAAAGTTTTCCAAACTTTTATCATATTGTTTTTTTAATAAAATATTTGTCATGAAATAACCACAAGTAGATAAAGGTTGAGTTAAAGCAATTTTTACGTCTTTAGAAATATCAATATTAGAAGTTTTAAACTTTGCTAATACACATCTATAATTATGCTTTTTATTTTTTTCTTTAAAACTAACCAATGGTTTAACTCCCTTATATTCAGAATAAAGTGCAATATAAGGAAGAGGCCCTAAATAAGCAATATCAACTTCTTTATTTTTAATTGCATCAATAATATCTTTATAGTTTTGATAAAATTTGTATTCAATTTCTATATTTAATTTTTTTTCCAAATAAGATATAAGAGGATTAAAGTCATTAATTATATTTGATTTTAATTTTGTAGGTAAAGGTGCAAAAACAATTGAATTAACATTTTTAGCATTTAATAAGCTAAAAAAAAGAAGACATAAAACAATTGTTTTTATGAAATTCATAAAATAAACCTTAATATAATATTTCTAATTATATTAAATAATTATTAATGTCAATTTAAAGTAATACTATAATATGCTGTTTTTAGAAAGAAAATCAGAAATAATCTTAGAATGATCAAAAACTAATTTATTTTGAGGTATTTCATCAACTAAATATATAAAAACTTCTTTTGCATCATCACAAGCTCTTGGAATACCATAAGCCTTACATATATAAACTACTGATACAGTATGAAATCTACAATCCCTTTTTGGATCAGAATAAACTCCTAATAACGACTCTATTTCAACATCTAATGATGTTTCTTCTTTCATTTCTCTAACAAGGGCATTTTCTACACTCTCACCAATATCAACAAAACCTCCTGGTAGAGCAATGCCATAGGGTTTATTTAATCTTTCTATAAAAACAATACCTTTAAAGTTTTTATTATTATCATAAAGTTTTATAATTCCATCAACACTTAAATGAGGTGTTTTTATCATAATCTCTCCTTAGTATATATATTTTTCAATATTATACTAAGTTTTCAACTATATATTTTGCCAATGAAGTAAAATAGTTATCAATATTTTCAGAAAAGATTATAATAATAAAAGTAAGTACTATAAAATTAAAAAAATATGTCATTTATAATCCTATTATTATATTTTACTTGTAATTATATATTAAATAATCTTACAAATAAATAATAATAATGTTATAGTGTCTGTTATATATATAATTTTATAATTATATACAAAGTTTTAATAATATTTTATGTAATATGTAACTTTTAATATAAACTTTAAATAAGGAAAAATAAAATGAAGTTATTAATCATGCTTGTTTTACTTTTTTTAAACATAAATGCTTCTAATATAATTCAAATAAATGATAAAAAAGTAAAATTAAGTAATTTTGAAATTTTATATTATATAAATGACTCAAATAATATAGATATTAATAATATTCACGAAGTAAAGTTTAAAAAAGGAAAAAATAAAGCTTCACTTGGTAGAACTGTAAAAAATACATGGATAAAAATAGTATTAAGAAATAATACGAAAGATAAAATGCAATTATCTCTTCATCAAAGTATGGCATTTACTCTCAATAAAATATTATATTTTGAGAAAAATAAAGAAGGAGAACTTCTAAAAAAAGAAGAACTTAATATACAAAATCCAAAAAACTCAACATTACTTAAAGGATCAAATGCAATTTATCCCATATCAATTAATCCAAAAGAAATAAAAACACTTTATATTAATCAAGAATCAAGTGCTTATCACTTTTATAACTTTTCAATTTTTGACAATATAGAATCTATAAAATACTTAATTTATGAAAAAGCTGATGGTTTATTTTTCTTTGGTTTATTGCTTGCTTTAGCATGGTATAATTTTTTATTCTATATTTCAACTAAATATAAAGAGTATTTATTCTATTCATTATATCTATTTAGTGCCACTATCTGGATTTTTTATATGTATGGCTCTTTAGCTCACTATTTTAATGTATATGGAGAAATTGCTACTAAATTCAATTTTGCTTTAATGTTAATACCTATTTTCTTAACTTTATTTATACAATCAGTTTTCGAAACAAAATATAAGTATAAAAAAGAACATTTATTTTTAAATAGTGTAATTACATTACTATCTTTAAATTTTCTATATGGACTAATTAATTATAATCATTCATTAGTCTTATTAAGTATTACCTTAAATTATTCATTAGTTGTATTTTTATTAATAAGTATAAGTATTTATAAAAAAGGTAATCAAGTTATAAAAATATTTTTAATAGCACATATCTTTTATATTGCATTTACTTTATATGGCATCTTATTTTATATAGGAATGGTTGAATTTAACTACATATCTTCACATAGTATAGGAATAGGTATTATAATAGAAGCATTAACACTTTCTTATTTAATATCTTATAAATATAAAAAAATTGAAAACGAAAAAATAAATGCTTTAAATGATAAAATAAAAGCACAGTCTTTATTAAATGAAAAAAATAAACTTCTAAAAATCACAAATGAAAAATCAGAAGAACTTAAAGTCTTAAATAAAAGGCTTGAAGAACTTTCTATAACAGATAAATTAACAAGTTTATACAATAGAACAAAAATAGACGATACTCTACAGAGACAATTAAAATATACAAAAAGATATAATGAAGATTTTAGTCTGATTTTAATAGATATAGATTTCTTTAAAAAAATAAATGATACTTATGGTCATCAAGTAGGAGATACAATCCTAAAAGAGTTTGCTCAAATTCTAAAAGATAATATAAGACAAACTGATACTGTTGGAAGATGGGGAGGAGAAGAATTTATAATAATATGCCCTAAAACGAATTTAGAAGAAGCAAATATTGTATCCCAAAAGATTAAAAATAAAATTGAGAAAACTAGTTTCTCAACTATAAATAACTGTACTGCAAGTTTTGGTATTAGCACTTATAAAAAAGGTTTAGATATAAAAGATATTGTAAAAAATGCTGATGAAGCTTTATATAAAGCAAAAAGTAATGGAAGAAATACTATATGTTATAAAATATAAAGTGGATGGGATAGCAGGATTCGAACCTGCGAATGCTGGTACCAAAAACCAGTGCCTTACCGCTTGGCGATACCCCATTATGAGTTCAAAAAAATTGTATAGTTAAAATAAAGTGGAGCTGGTGAAGGGACTTGAACCCCCGACCTGCTGATTACAAATCAGCTGCTCTAGCCAACTGAGCTACACCAGCTTCCAAAAATATTAAGTATTATTCACTTTGTGAATAATGGTGTCAAGAGAGAGACTTGAACTCTCGACCTCCGGCTTATGAGACCAGCGCTCTAGCCAGCTGAGCTACCTTGACACTGACTAATTGGTTGCGGAAACAGGATTTGAACCTGTGACCTTCGGGTTATGAGCCCGACGAGCTACCTAGCTGCTCTATTCCGCGTTAA
>NZ_JBJBSI010000012.1:0-5046 GCF_044841725.1 Arcobacter sp. YIC-80
TGTTTCATCATATATATCACCAACTTGTACAGGATTTCCATTTACTGTTAATACTCCATCCTCTGGTAATGAAGTTATTTTTACTTTTACTATTGTTGAAGTTGAATCATCTTCTATATCACTTACAAAATCTTTTAATGTAAACTCTTTACCATCACTTATTAAATTTGATTCTACTTCTTGACCTACTAGTGTAATATTATCTAAATAAGCTCCCCTTGCATCAGAAGTACCTTGTCCAGCAAATGATAGTTCTGCTTCTGTTCCTGATAAATTAGTAAAAGTAGCTTCCACTTCATACCAATCTTCTGAGTTCTTAGATACAGTATAAGAAACATTATCATCACCAGTAAATGTTACATTACCATTTTCATCAGTTTCAACTAATAAATCAATTCCTCCAAATGATATTTTTGCATCACTTGAGTCTTCTGCTCCTAGTCTTGGTTTATAATCAAATGTTAATACAAAAGTATTATTTACTCCTAAATCAACCGTTGTTTTCATTGAAACATTTTCAAAAGCATCTAACTCTGCATAATGTTGTCCAGATGATGCACTAGAATTATATCTATCATCTGTATGTATTTCTAAACCTGTATCTTCTAATGTCCATTCTGTACCATTATCACCTATATAAATTCCATCTCCATTTGTACCATAATCAACAAACCAACCAGATTGATTATTATCACCTGGTCCAGCTTGTGTTTCAAATGATTCTTTTAATAATTCAGTTTCACTAACTACTTTAGGAGTAAAATCTAGCTCAATATGTCTATCTTGAGCTTCTGGTGGTGTGTTTGACTCTTGAATTGTTCCTGTAACAGAATCACTACTTACTGTTAATTTATTTTCTAAAGTTGTATTAGATGCTGTAACATTAGATACAGAAACAGTATAAGACTCACTACCTTCAAAAACATTGTCTTCTAATGCTTTATTAAATACGTAAGTACCACTTGTTCCACCATAAATTCTAACAGTATTTTGAGAAGAGTAATCTGTACCTTCAATTGCACCATTTGTTGTAGCTGGAGTATATTGTAAAGTTACTTCTACATATTCCCCCTCAGGAACTGCTACTTCATTTCCATTATCATCATATAATTTTACTCTATGAGCTAAATATTCACCTTCTAATACAGTATCACTATCAATTATTTTAACTGTAATTGAATCAGGTAATGAAGGTGTTTGAGTTTCAACATTTAATGTAATATCAGTAGTTGCACTATCTCCATCTCCATCAGTCACAACAACTGGTATATTGATACCTCCAGTAGGTAGTGAACCTGTTTGAGTTATTGTATATTCACCAGTTGATTTATCAATTGAAATACTAACCGAACTATCATCTTTTATAAGAGTATCTTTAGTAGCATTTAATGTCCACCCTGATTTAGAACCTAGTTCATACGAACCTTTACCATCTGCACCAAAGTTTATATCTAAACCTGAATTATCAGATAAACTACCTGTATGAGTAATAGAAGAAGCAGTCATTTGAATATCATCTATTGCCATACCCCAATTATCATTACCCTCACCAATTTCTTTAAATTCTAATCTATTAGATCCATCTCCAGAACCACCTTCAACTTGAAGATTCATAGTTTCCCAAGAACTATTATCTCCATCTATTGTAGCAATTACTTCACCATTCCAAATAACTTGCATTTTTCCTGACTCTGCTTCATTTGCTTGAGTAAAGGCTTTATCTTTAAATGCAAAACTTAAATCATAAGTTACACCATCTTTTGCACCACTTATAATTTGTCCTATGTGAGTATTTTCAATATCAGAATCTCTATAATTAGTTTCTCCAAGATCCATATAGTTTTCACCATCATCAGCACCTAAAGAAGCATGGTCTTGATCATGAGGTTCCATTCTCATTGAAGTACTACTCATTAACTCCCAACCTTCCATAGATTGAAGCCCAATCCATTCATTTGAAGCTAAATCTTTATTTTCTACAAAAGCATCACTTCCTGAAGTTTTAAATCCAGTAACATTCTCAAAACTTCCATTTATAATCATATTTGTAAATTGAGAATTATCTAAAGTAACTTCTTCTGAATTCGTATTGTCAATTGTTACAATATCATCGGCAATATCAACATTTAATGTTGTTTCAACATTTCCAATTACTGTTGAACCTTCAAGTTGAATAGCCAATGTTTCTAAATCTTCACTTGTTGTATCACTATGATCAATTACATCTTTTAAAGTAACTGTATATTCATTATTAACTTCATCTAAAGTAATTTCAAATATTTCTCTAGTTCCTGCCATTCCAATTAAGGTATTTTTATCAGCTGAAACTTGAAGTACTATATTTTCACCTTTTGAAGTTAAAGAAGTTGTTTGTCCCTCTTTAAATGATACATCAACATCTAAATTAGTATTAAAACTATATGAACCTGTAAATACTTTTACAGTATTGTAAGCATCATTATCAGTTGTACCTACTAAAGCATCTTCATCTACTAAAGCTCTATCAACTGACATAGTAAATGAATCATCATCAATAATTTCAGTGCTAATAGGTGTATTATTAATATTAAATTGCTCAAAACTTTCTGTATTTGTAATAGATAAAATACTTACTTTAAATGTTTCATTACCTTCAAATAATGTATCTGAAATAGTTTGTATATCGAAGTCTACTTTATTTGAATTTGCAGGAATTGTAACAGTTACAACTTCTGAAATATCTTGATTAGTTGCAGTATCAACATACGTATATTCTAAAGTTACAACCATGTCCTCTTTAGCTACTACAGGATTATCACTTTCATCTTTTAACTCAATAGTATAAGAAGATTTATTTCCTTCTGTAACTGATGAATTACCTGAAATAGAAGCTGTTACAACATCAGAATCATCAAGAATAGTTCCCGTAACACTATCTTTTACTCCATTTGTTTCATGTACTTTAACTGTTCCAAGTCCATTTACATTTGTAGTAATATTTTTAATAGATAAAGTATAACCTTCATTACCCTCTTTATCTAAATCATCTAAAATAGTATTTACTATTTGAGCTTGATTATTTCCTGATACTGTTCCTACAATTTCAACAAATATTGGTTTTGTATTTGAGAAGTCTTCTGCTTCAGTAGAATCATTTGTATATTCTAATTCAACCGTAACTTTTTGACCTGCTCTTAACTCAATTGGATCTCCATTTTGATCTACTAATTCTAAATTATGTACTAATTGAGCTCCTGTTGCTTCTGTAACTGATGAATCACCTGTTAATTTTACATAAGCACTAAAATCTGAATCAATATCGATACTTAATCCACCTGTAGCACCATCTCCATCACCATCAACAACATGGAAAGGAACTTCAAGTTTCGTAATTCCACTATTAGGTACAAACTGTGTTACTTCGTACGTAGGATTAGCACTATTTACATTGTTAGCCTCTAATTTAACTAAAATCTCACCTGTATTTGCATCTTTTCCTAAAAGAACTTTTCCATTATTATATACATTCCATTGTAAGTTTGGACCTGTTCCATCATTATTATTGACAATAATACCAACTCCATCACTTAAATCACCATCTCCCCAAGAAAATGAAATTTTCCCACCATCAAGTTTCGGACCACTTCCATCAGCTGGCCCATCTGCACCAAAACTAAAGTCAAGTTCATTTCCACCACTATTAATAACTAATATACCATTGATATTTACAATAGTTGCTAACATTTCATCTGTTAAATCATTAACATTTTCAATAACAAAAGTATCATGTCCATTACTAACATCTGCAATTTGATCTAAACTTCCTCTATCATTTCCATCTAAATCAACATTTGTTCCAATACCAATTGAGTATACATCATCAAAGTTTGCTTCGGCAAAAGTTTTCCATTCAGGAATTAAACCAGATACATTATCTGAACCATTTGCATCACCTGCTGTTGCATTACCATCTGAAAGCATATAGAATATATCTTGATCAGAAGATGGTGTAGGATCAGATGCAGTATCATAAGTATCCATTGTATCTCTTAATGTATCTTCATAATTAGTTGCTCCACCTGCTGTTAGTGCAGCAATAGCATTTTTAGCTGATGTTGAACTTGTATACCATTGAGAAGCATTCGCTTGAGCATTAAAAGAAACAATCTTAACATTAACATCTCCCATTTGCTCATATCTTTCAATTAATTTTATTGCAGCTTCTTTTGCAAGCTCCATTTTACTTCCAGGACCACTTCCCATACTTCCTGAATTATCAATAGCTATTACAATATTCGTAGTTGTATCTTTATATTGTGAATCTGCATCAATAATAACATTATTTGCAGTAGGAATATCATCTGCAATATCAATTTTGATTTGAGAATAAGCAACCTCTCCCTCATGGAAAGCTTTAACATTAAAACTTAAACTAGAAATTAAATCTTCACTTGTAAAGTCTGGATGATCAACAACATCAAGTAATTTAAATCTATATGTTCCATCATTATTTAATTCTATTTCAAAAACTTCTCTAGTTCCAGCCATACCTTTAATCATCTTATTACCATTAGATAAAATTAAATTGATATTTTCACCCTTAGATGTAATAGACGTAGTTTGACCATAACTATTAAATTCATAAATAGCATCATTTATATCTTGTGCATTTAAACCTAAAGAACCTGTTATTTCTTTTTCATCTGGATCATAATTATCCTGATCTGATGTTCCTAGTAATCCATCTTCATCTACTAAACCATTGTCAATATTAAATGATAAAGTATCTGTATCTGTTATTGCACTTGTTGCTACATTGTTTGTTGATGATGCTTCTACATTTTCAAAGTTAGAATCTGTATCTGTTACACCTGTTACTGTTACTACTAAGGCTTCTGTTCCTTCATTTAAGTAATCATCTTTTGCGTCTACTTTAAATGTTGCTGTACTTCCACCTGTTACATCAATGTTTGATGGTAATGTACTTGTATCTGCTCCACCTGCTGCTGCTCCGCTCCATGTTAATTGTACATTTACGCTCTCACCTGCTGGTACATTTACTTCATT
>NZ_JBJBSI010000012.1:5056-65361 GCF_044841725.1 Arcobacter sp. YIC-80
TCCATCTTTATCTACTAATTTAACTGTATATGTTAACTCTCCACCTTCTTCTACACTTGATTTATCTACACTTATCTGCGCGTATACTGTATCTTCTGCACTTGGTGGGTTTGTTGGTGTTGTATCATCTGTTATAAAAGATTTACCTGAAGCAGTTGTATTTGTAGTTGTTCCTGAAATTATTGTAGCTTCTAAAGAAAAAGATTCTGTAGGTTCTTTATATACATCATCAATAGTTTTTACTCTTATTTTTATTGAATCTTCACCTGCTGGAATTGTAGCTGTTGTTGATTCAACCCATTGACCATTTACAAAAACTTCTATTTTTTGGCTATAGTCATTTTGTGTTGCTGTATCTTCTTTAGTTTGTAAAGAAAAAGTAATGTCTTCATAGCTTGAGCCACTTAAACTTATATCAAAATTAGCATATTCACCTTCAACTACTTCGCTACCTGTAATACTTAAAGTTGGTATACCATTATCTAAAATAGTACCTTCACCTTGTGCATCTGCAATTGTTGCATTTATTACATTCGTAATATTTAAAAAGAAATTTTCACTTGCTTCATAAATATTATCATTAATTATTGGGATTCTAACTTCTTGTACTGTTTCTCCAGGGAAAAATCTTAAAGTCCCTATAGAATTAAGATAGTCTTTAATTTCTTCTGCTGTACCATCAGAAGTTGAGAAATCAACACTTACTAATACTGTTGTAGGGGCACTTAACGTAATATTAAATACTATTTCACCATCATTTTCATTAACTGTAACATTTGAAACTGAAACTTCAGGAATAAAAACATCCTCAGCAGTAGAAACAGCTGTAGAAGAAATAGATTCTGATAAGTTTTCCCATCTATCAGTTTCAGCAATTCCAGGTAAAGAATCATCTGTAGGATTAAGAATTGAATTAAATGTAGAACCGTCTGATGTAGGCTCCGCTGCTTCTGGACCAGCAGCTGCTGCATCAAGTGCTCCAATTAATGTTTGAAAATCAGAAATTAATGCTAAATTATCAGAAGGTTCAGTATTTACACCTAAAGAAGCTAATTGTTCTAATTTATCTAAGATTTCACTTCCATTAAATGCTGATTCTTCTAATGCTTCTTCAATTTTATTATTATCAACATTTTTATTAATAATAATAGATGTAGGATTATCTGTATTAGTATTATTTTGTAATAATGGAACAATACCATTTAGTTCAACTTGAATATTTTTACCACTAATATTAAATACTAAAATAATTGATTCTTGATCATCTTTAAAGTTTAATACATAATTAGTAAATCCATTAGAAAATACGTACTGTTCGCCTTTATTGACATTAAAAGATAAATCTTTATTTAAATCTATCTCTTTTAATTGTGTTCCAGTTTTTATTGTAAGTTTCATTTTCAATCCTTCTTTATTTCTTCAAAATCTTATAAATCAACTATTATTTCTTCATTAATATATAATTTAACTAATGAGTTTTGTCCTGTTCCTTGATAAACATTATATGTATTACTATCTACAGTTTGAGTATTCTCTTGAATCCACTCAGTATTAATGTTTTCAGTATTCTCATCAGAAATTAAAATGTCTTCTAAATATAAGTCATAATTCATCTTAGACCCTTTTATAATATATTCATATTATATATACTATATAAAAAAAGTCTCTAAAAAGTTTTTTTTGATATTTTTTAATGTTTTAATAAATGAGAGATAAAATTATCTCTCATGAAGTGAGTCTTGTTTAACTTTTAAAATAGGTTTTAAAATAAAGTCCAGAATAGTTTTCTTTCCTGTTATAATATCAACAGAAGCTACCATTCCAGGGATAATAGGTAATTTCTTACCTTTTCTTTCTAAGTAGTTTTTATCAGTTTTTACTAATACTCTATAGTAACTTTTATCATCTTTTGAGTCTTTATCTTGAATAGTATCAGCTGATATTTCTACAATTTTACCTTCCAATCCACCATAAATTGAAAAGTCATAAGCTGTAATCTTTATAATTGCCTTTTGACTAGGGTTTATAAAGGCTATATCTTTAGGATCAATTTTTGCTTCAACAACTAAAGCATCGCTTAAAGGTACAATTTCAACTAAATCCATACCAGATTGAATTACTCCACCTATTGTGTTTAAATTTAATTGTTTTATAATACCATCTACAGGTGAAGATATTATTGTTTTTTCAACCTTATCTTTATCTCCAACTAGTTTTGCTTCAAATCTATTTACTTTACTTATAACCTCTTGTAAACCTTTTGAAGAGGCAGCTTTAAAAGTATCAATTTTTTCTAAAATTCTATTTCTTGCTTCAGAAATAGCATATCTTGATCTTGAAATTGATAATTTTGCTGTTTCTAAATCACCTTTTGTTTGATTATATTCTTTTTCAATATCTAGTAAATCAAACCTTGATTTAACGCCTCTTGCTACAAGTTTTTTAATAGTTTTTCTTTGTTGTTCAATAAACTCTAAACTTTTAGTTAATTTTCTAATAGTACTTTGTATTTCTAGTTGTTCTTGTATTTTTTGATTTACTTGATTTTCTAAAACTCTAATCGATGATTTCAATTCATTAACTCTATTTTCTAAAAGTAATTTCTCAGTCTTATCATATCTTGAAGGATCATTTAAAACTTTTTCATCAAATTTTAATTCAGGAATTTTTTTATCTAAATCTAATTGAGACTCAATTTCTAACCTTGCTTTTAAAGCTAATAAAGATAAATATTCTTGTTTACTCTCTTCAAGAGAAGCTTGAAACCTTGTTGTATCAATTTTCATTAAAGGATCATTTTGTTTTACTCTTTGTCCTTCTTTTACTAAAATTTCAGAAATGATACCACCATCCAAAGATTGAACTGTTTGAATTTTATCTGTAGGGATTACTTTTCCTTTACCCCTTGCTAGTTCGTCAATTTGGGCTAAAGAAGCCCATATTAAAAATATTGTAAAGATACCAATAATTGTAAAAGCAATTACATTTGATCGTAAAGAAGGTTTTTCATTAGCAAAAGAGTATGTAGAATAAACAAACTCTAAATCTTCATCTTCATTATCAAAGCCATATAATTTTTTAATACTAGAAAAAAAACCTTTTTTCTTTTTTTTCGGTCTTACATCCTCAAACTCTTTTTCATAATTTTTATTTTCTTTAATACTTGAATCATAAATAGATGAAGTTTCTGGTTTATCATTACCAAGAATTGTTAAATGTTCTAAATTTTCATTTTTAGGTTTATTATTGTTTAAATCATTTTCTTTCATTAATTACTCGCTTTTGTAGTAAAAACTTCTTCTTTTGGCCCATCAACTACTATTTGTCCATTTTCAACGATTATCACTCTATCTACTAATTCTAATAAAGATGTTTTATGAGTCACAACTATTAAAGTTTTATCTTCAATAATTGTTTTAAGCCTTTTAATAAATGCTTTTTCTGTTTGTCTATCCATTGAGTTCGTTGGTTCATCTAGCATAATAATACTAGGATCTGAGATTAAAGCTCTAGCTAAAGTTACAGATTGTCTCTCACCTCCACTTAAGCCTTCTCCTCTCTCTCCAACAAGTAAATCATAACCTGCTTCATGTTTTCCTAGGAATTCATCTAAACCTGCAATTTTCGAAACTCTTAATAATTCTTCATCTGAAACATATTGTTCCCCTATTGTTAAATTATCTTTTATTGTTCCCATAAATAGAAATGGTTCTTGAGGAACACATCCTATTGCATGTCTTAAATCAGTAGGATCTACTTGTCTAGTATCTAAACCATCAATTAATACTGATCCTTTTTTAGGTTCATATAAATTCATAATTAGTTTTAATAAAGTTGATTTTCCTGAACCAATTTTTCCTAAAATTGCGACTTTTTCACCCTCTTTAATTGTAAGATTGATGTTTTTTAAAGTTTGATGATTTTGATCTTTATATGCAAATTCAACATCTTTTAATGTTATATCTCCTCTTAAATTAGGTCTACTAATATAAGATTTATTCTCTTTTTCCACAGGCATATTCATAATTTCATCAAGATTATTTAAAGAAAGCATTGTTTTATCAAACTTAATAATCATACCTACAAGTTGAGAAACTGGGGCAATTACTCTACCATTTAAAATCATTGCTGCAATAATTGCACCCATTGTAATCTTTCCATCTTGTGCTAAATAAACTCCACCTGCAACAATAGCAATATTTGAAAATTGAGATAAAAAAGCTGTAAAGTAAGTAATACTTTGAGATAAAAAATGACCTTTATCAGAATAATGCACTGTTTTGTTAATAGATTGATCCCAGTGTGTTTTCATTCTATTTTGAGCTTTTACACTTTTTATTATTTCTAAACCTGCAACTGCTTCTATTAAAGTAGTTTGTTTAATTTGTTCTTCTTTTACAGATTTCTCAATTAAAGCTTTTAAGGGTCTTTGTAAATACCAAGAAAGAGTTATAGATATTAATACTGTTGCTACTGTTATATAAGCTAAAGGTCCTGCAATAAAAACAATTACTAAAATAAAAATTATAACAAAAGGTAAGTCAACAATAGCTGCAATTGTAGCACTTGTAAAAAATTCTCTAACACTTTCAAAGGATTGTAATCTACTTACAAATTGACCAGTTGAAGAAGGTTTTGCATCCATTTTTATATTCATTAAATGATTAAATATCTTATTTGACATAACCGTATCAGCACGTTTACTTGCTATACCTAAAAAATGAGAACGTAATACTTTTAATAGTAAATCAAAAATCATCACAAGTGATATTCCGATGAATAAAGCCCACAATGTTTCTATTGCATTATTTGGTAAAACTCTATCATAAACATTCATTGTAAATAAAGGTGTTGCTAAAATAAAAATATTAATAAATAAAGATACTAAAACTACTTGTTTATAAATACCTTTATTTCTAAACATAGTACCCCAAAACCATTCTTTAGGACTATCTACAATTACTTCTTTTTCTATTCTATTATTAAAATTATACTCTGGTTTAATAATTAAAACATCACCTGTAAATTCTGATTCTAGTTTTTCTATTGTTATTTGAGTTTCACCTGAACTTAAACCCGGTACAATAACATTAGCAATTTGTTCTTCTAAATCATAATCAAGTAAAACACATGCCCTATTTTTATTAAGAATTAAAACAGAAGGTAAAGCTAGTTTTGTTATATCAGATATATTTTCTCTTTTTACAGTTTTAGGAACTAGACCTATTCTCTTTGCAGCTTGATGAAACATAGAGATATTCATAGAAGTTTTATGTATAGGCAAGCCATAAGTTAAAGAGGCTTCTGATGTTTCTCTTTTATGATATTTTGATAAAAAAAGTAGACAACCTAGTAAGTCGTCTACTTTCCGTCTGTCTTTTAAGTTTGATAAGGTTTCCGTTCTGATTTCATTTGAATCATGATTTTCCATGTTCACCTTTTAAATAATTAATGATACTTTTTATATAGTTTTTGATGTTTACTAACATTATCTATATATGGATTACCTTTTAAAACTGATTTAGGTAAAGAAGATAATGCAGCTTTTGCTTCTTTTACAGAATCAAATATACCATAAATTACCTTTGCACTTTTCATACTAGGTCCAAATTCATAAGTATAAGCTTTTGAACTATCTAAACCATTTGATTGTACATAGTTTTTTGCAGCATTTAAACCTTTTGTTGTTGTAATATTAATAGTATATGTTTTTTCTGATGAATTAAGAAACTCTAATATACTACTATCTTCTCTTACTTCTACTGTATCAGTTACTTCTAAAAGTTCTTCTGTTAAATCATCTATATTTTCATTAACTACTACATCTTCTTCTTTATTTTCAAGACTATTTTTTGCTTCTTCATCGCCTAATAAAGCTGTTAACTCTTCTGAAACATTTAAATTGTTTTTTGTAGTATTATTTTTTTGAACATCTTGTTTTATATTTGTTTTTGCACATTGTGCTATATTTGAATCTAAAACAGTCGGAATTAAAATAGATAAACTATTTAGTAAATCATAATAATTTGAATATAATTCATACTCTCTAATTACTAAACTTTTTTTTGCCTCATATAATACTGTTTGGGCATCTAAAATATCTACAAAAGTTCTTGTTCCTGCTTCAAATTCACTTTTATATACTTCAACAATATTTTCATTAGCAACTACATATTTTTTAAGAACATTTATTCTATCTTTATTCTTTTTATATCTTTGATAAGTAACTTTTACAGATTCAACTACTTTTTTTGTAATAGCATCTAATCTTTGTTTTTGCTCCGCTAAAAAAAGTTCTTCTTGTTTAGATATAGCATAATCAGAACCACCATTATAAATATTCCATGCCAAATTTATTCTACCGAAAACTTGATTTTCTTTTCCTTCTTCATTTAAGCTTAAATCATTATCTGTAATAGCCTTTAATTCAAGACTTAAGTTTGGTAAAAAAGTTGCATCTGCTTGTGCAATTTTTTCTCTTTGAGCTTTTACTCTTTCAATTTGTTCTAAAATTTCATAGTTATTTAAAACTGCTTGCTCTACTATTTCTTGTAAAGGTTTATTAACAATAGTTTCATTGATAAAAGGTCTACACTCATTACCTGTAGGTTTTTCACCGATATATCTTTTAAAAGTACTAATTTTTGAAGATTTTAAATCTTGCTCTTCAATATATTTTTCTTTTACAAAACTAAGTTTTGAATCTACTTGATAAGTTTCAAGTACTTCACCACTTATTTCTTCTTTTTGTTTAGCTATTTCTAAATTATCTTCATTTGTAGTTATCATACCTTTTGTTAGTTTTAGAAATTCATTATATTGAACATATCCAGTATATGCGTTAATTGTTTCTAATACTATATTGCTTATGTTTCTATTTGTCCTATATTTATTTGCGATATCATTATGCTTGGCTTCTCTTACTCTACTTGGAGTTAAATCTCCATCATAAAGCATTTGATTTAAAGCAATACCAAAGTTATAACCATCTTCTTGATCTGAACCATCTTCATTATTATTAGGATTTGGTTGATTATAATTTTTATCTGTATTTACTTTTTCAATTCTACCATCAATATCAATTCGAGGGTAATAATTACCTCTTCTTTCATCAACATATTTTTTAAATGCTTCTTGATTTTTCTTTTCTGCAATTATCTCTGGATTTTTATCTAAGACTTTTTCAACACTTTGCTTTAATGTATAGGCATTAAGTAATGTTGTACTAGCAATAATAGATAAAAATGAATATTTTAATATTTTAGAAACTCTCATGATATAGCCTTAGTAATTTTTTTTATTATTTTAAACATATTATGTTTAATTATATATTAAACATTAACTTATATATCATATATTATAACTTTTTTTTCCATTTTTTTTATAAAAATTACATATTTAAATAATTTTAAATTTAATTTATTAAAGTTATAATTAGTCTAAGAAGCGAAATAAGGTAAATAATGAGTGAAGATAATATTAAAAAATTTAACAATATTTTAAAGAATTTAAATGTTCTTTACATTGAGGATGAAGAAAACATAAGATTAAATATAAAGAAAGTTCTTCTTTTATTATGTAAAAATGTTTTTGATACAGGAAGTGTTGAAGAGGCAAAAGAAATATTGGAAAAACAAAGAATAGATATTATTATCTCTGATATAAATTTACCTAAGCAAAATGGTTTAGATTTTGTAGAAGAAATAAGAAAAATCAATAAAAAAATCCCAGTGATTTTATTAAGTGCATATACTGAAACAAACTACCTTTTAAAAGCTACAAAACTTAAACTTATTGATTATCTAACAAAACCTGTTAATTTTGAAACTTTGAATCAAGCTTTATTAAAATGTGCAGAAGATATTTATGAAAATGCAATGTTTATTATAAATTTTCAAAATAAGATTCAATACAATGTCTTAAATAAGAAACTAGAAGACTCTAATAAACAAGAAATTAATCTTACGTCAAAAGAGGTAGCTTTGCTTGATTATTTTATAAAAAATAATACTAGAGTCATATCCCATGAAGAACTTAAAAATAATATTTGGGAAGATTCCTATGAAACTACTGATTCAGCTTTAAAAAATTTATTAAATAAACTACGAAAAAAAATAGGGAAAGACTCAATTTCAAATATTTCTGGGGTTGGTTACAAATTAAATATCTAATTTTTTAATTTAATACTTATTTTATATAGTTTTAACTAGAATTAATAATACTATATAAAAGAGCATATTATGAATAAATTTTTACTATTATTTTTATTACCTTTTTTTACACTTAATGGCGCTACTAAAGAGCTTTTAAATACATTTGAAACTAATTCAGATGTAATGCTTTTAATTGATCCCAAAAATGGGAAAATAGTAAAAGCGAATAAGGCTGCAAGCAATTTATATGGCTACTCAATAAATAAATTAAAAAAAATGAATATAAAAGATATAAATACTTTTACAAAAGAACAAATTTCAAAAGAAATGAACTTAGCTAAAATTGAAAATAGAAATTTTTTTATTTTTAATCATAAATTAGCTTCTGGTAAAATAATAAAAGTTGTGGTTCATTCATACCCAATAAAATACAAAAATAAGAAATTACTGTTTTCAATTATTCACAAACAATTATCATCTCAAAATATTAAAGAATTTAATCAAAGATTAGAAGAACAAGTTCAGATACAAATCAAACAAATAAAAGAAAACGAAGAGAATCTAATCACTATATTTTTAATTTCCACTATTTTATTTATTATTGGTATTATATTTTTATTTTATTTATTAAAACAAAGAGATTTATTAACAAAAAAACTACTAAAAACAAACAAAGAATTAAACGAACTTAATCAAAGATTTGAACTAGCTATGAATAGTACAAAAGATGGTCTTTGGGATTGGGATCTAAAGACAGATTATATATATTATTCACCTACCTGGAAAAATATGTTTGGTTATAAAGAAGATGAGATTAAAAACTCAATAAAAGAATGGGAAATCAGAGTTCATCCAGAAGATAAAGAACAAGCACTTATAGATATAAAAGAGCACCTCGAAAATAAAACTAAATTTTATGAAAATATACATAGAATTAAACATAAAGACGGAAGATGGCTATGGATTTATGATAGGGGAAAAGCTATTTTTGATAAAGATGGTAAACCTATTAGATTTATTGGTTTTCAAACAGACTTAACAACACAAAAAAAGATTGAAAAAAGAATAGAAGAACAAAAAGAAGAATTTAAAGCCATCTTTGAAAACTCAATGGATCCAATTGCTATTTTAGATAAAAATGCAGATTTAATAAAATTTAATAAATCATTTTTAAAAATTACAGGTTATAAAAATGAGGATTTAGTAGAAAAATCATATTATGATTTAATTGTAGAAGATGAAATCGAAAAGATGAAAGAAATACTAAATATAGTTTTAAACCAAGGACAAGTAGAAAACATAGAAAAAAGATGTATAACAAAAAACCTTGAACAAATAACTGTAAGTATGAGTATAACTTTAATGCCTGATAAAAAACGTTTCTTAATTAATATGAAAGATATTAGTAAACAAAAACTTATTGAAACCCAATCAAAATTAATATCAATGGGTGAAATGATTGGTAATATTTCACATCAATGGAGACAACCCCTAACAATAATTTCAACAGTAGCAAGTGCTTTAGTTGTAAAAAAAGAGTGTGGAATATTAGAAGATTCAGATATAAAAGAGAGTTCAAATACAATTGTTTCTCAAACTAAATATTTATCCCAAACAATTGATGATTTTAGAACATTTATTAAAGATGCTGAACCAAAAGAAGATTTGAGTTTAATAAAAGCAATAAATAAAACTGTTTCATTAGTAACACCTAGTTTAAAAAACAACTATATTACTTTGATTAAAAACATTGAAGATGATATTTCTATTCCAGGATATGAAAATCAATTAGTACAAGCTTTTGTAAATATTATAAATAATGCAAAAGACGCTTTAAAAGAAAACTTAAATGATACAGAAGATAAACTAATATTTATATCTACAAAAAAGATTGATTCAAAACTTATTATTACAATAAAAGATAATGGAGGTGGTATCTCAAAAGATATTATTTCAAGAATATTTGAACCTTACTTCACGACAAAACATCAAAGTGTTGGAACAGGAATAGGTTTATCTTTAGCCAATGATATTATTTCTAAGAATCATAAAGCTAAAATAGAAGTTTTAAATGAAAAATATGAATATAAAGGAAAAGAATACACAGGTGCTGTATTTAACATAGAATTTAAATGAATATCAAAAAATTAATAAAGAAATATATAACATTACAAAAGTTTTTAAAAGAAGACTATAAGAATTTGTTAGAAAAAAATTATACATTTTATATACTTGAACTTTCTCAAGATGCAAGAAAATGGCAAAGTAATATTTGTTTATCACAAAATGAAGTAAAAGCCCTAAAAGCTTTTTATGTAAATAATACAAATAAAAGAAAACCTTATCTTTTAGAATTAGAAAAACCAAGAAAAGCAAAAATCATCAAACTATCTCTTGAAGATATTTTAAAAGATGAAATATTAACAAAAAAACTTACTAGAAGAATAGAATTAATTCCAAAATACAATGAAAAAATACTTGTTAGTTTAACTAAAAAGTCTGATATTAAGATATTTTGGAATTTTGAAAAGAATCTTGAAGTAAGATATCTTTACTATAAAGAAGATAAATTCATATATAACTTTTATGAAAATAAAAAATTACCCTTTTTTATAAATGAACCCTACCTTGAAGTAATTAATAGTAAAGGTAAATATGGACTTATTCATAAAGATGGTATATATCAAAATGGTCAATTAAAATTAATATATAAATGTAAATATCATCATATATTAACAAAAGGTGTATTAGCTCAGATTCAAAAAGAAAAAACAAAGAGTACTCAAAACTATAAAAATTATTTGTGTACTATTATTGATTTGGAAACAAATGATATTTATTCAAATAAAGCTTTATGTAATACTTTAAATCAAGATAATTTTATAGAAATAACAAAAAAGAAGAAATTTAAATATATTAAAATTGATAAAAAAAGAGAAAAACCTATTATCAAAAGTAAAGAATATGATTATATTATAAATTTAAGCATTCTAAATGAAAAACCCGTTTTTAGCAAAAAAGAAAAATTATGGGGATACATAAATAAAAATGGCGAAGAAATAATAAAGCCTAAATTTAAAAACTATGGTATTTTTAATAGTGGATATGCACTTATCAATGAAGATGAAAAGTATTTTGTCATAGATACTCAAGGGAAAATACAAATAGCAAAAAAAGAGTTTATAAAACATTTTAGAAACGATGTTTTTTTTGTGAAAGAAAACAAAAAATATGCCATATACAAAAAAAATAAAAAGATAATTGATTTTATAGATATCAACAAAGAACTTGAAAAAATAAAAAATGATCAAAACTTTGATGAAAAAGAACTTTTAAAGTATTTAAGAAGAATCCATAGAAAAAACACTTATCAATTTAGCCAAGAAAAAAATCCTATATTTTTATTTTTAGAGCTTGAATTAATAAAAGAAAAATCAAAACTTATTAAAAATAAATATAAATTATCTCTAAAAGAGTATATAAATCAATTTAAAAAGTTTGAGAATCAAATAGATTTAAATATAAGTGAACTTACAAATCATAAAGTAAAAGTAAAAAACTGTGAAATATTAAAAAAGTACAAAGATATCATAATAGAATCAACAAAAGGTACAATAAGCCTTAAATATCCAATAAATAAAAATATGTTTGATATGAACAAAGAACTTCCTGTGCAATTTGTAAAAACAAATAATGAAATATTAACATTAGGAATAAAGTTTAAATATCTTGAATTAATCAGGTAAGTTTAAAAGATAAAATGGAGGAGCTAGTCGGACTCGAACCAACGCATACCGGATTTGCAATCCGGGGCATTACCAGCTTTGCTATAGCTCCAATTGTCAGAAAATCATTAACAATGATAAAAGTTAGATGATTTTGCATGATTAAAAAAGAAGTGGCAGAGAGTGGGGGATTCGAACCCCCGGAGGCGTGAACCTCGCCGGTTTTCAAAACCGGTACTTTCGACCAACTCAGTCAACTCTCTACAATTCTAAAAAAGTGGTGCGAATGGTGAGAATCGAACTCACACTCCGAAACCGGAATGGGATTTTAAGTCCCACGCGTCTACCTATTCCGCCACACTCGCACTTTTAAATCTAAGTTTTCTTCGGTTTTTTGAACCGTTCTTCTTAAATTGGACTGGAATTATAATAGATTTTTTTTTCTTTGTCAAGGGTTTTTGAAAAGAATTTCAAAATTTTTTAAAATTTAGCTGTTTTAATAAAAAATGAAAATCAATAAATGTATAATATCTGCTATACATATAAGAAGAATTCAAAGGATTATAATTGAGAAGTAATGAGATAAAAAAAGGATATGATAGAACTCCACATAGATCTTTATTAAGAGCTACTGGATTACAAGATGAAGATTTTGATAAGCCATTTATTGGTGTAGCAAACTCTTTTATTGAACTTATTCCTGGTCACTTCTTTTTAAATAAAGTTGGTGAAATTATAAAAGAAGAGATTAAAGCAAATGGTTGTGTTCCATTTGAGTTTAACACTATTGGAGTTGATGATGGTATTGCCATGGGACATGATGGTATGTTATTTTCACTTCCATCAAGAGAACTAATAGCAAACTCTATTGAAACTGTAATGAATGCACATAAACTTGATGCAATGATTGCTATTCCAAACTGTGATAAGATTGTACCAGGTATGATTATGGGTGCCTTAAGAGTAGATGTACCTACTGTATTTGTATCAGGTGGACCAATGCAAAAGGGTCATACAAAAGATGGAGCTCCTATTGATTTAGCTACTGCTTTTGAAGCTGTTGGAAAACATGAATCAGGTGAAATGAGTGATGAAGAGTTAAAAGATATCGAATGTAATGCCTGTCCAAGTGGTGGTTCTTGTTCAGGAATGTTTACAGCAAACTCTATGAATACTCTTATGGAAGCTATGGGTATTGCTCTTCCAGGAAATGGAACAATCTTAGCTTTAACTCCTGAAAGAGAAGAGTTATATAGACAAGCAGCAAGAAGAATTTGTGAAATAGCAAAAGATGAAAAAGCAAGAGAAGAGTACAAATTAAAAAATATTTTAAATGAAAATGCTGTAAGAAATGCTTTTGCAGTTGATATGGCAATGGGTGGATCTTCAAATACTGTTTTACACATGTTAGCTATTGCTAAAGAAGCAGGAGTAAACTTCAACTTAGAAGATATTAACTCTATTTCAAAAAGAGTTTCTCATATTGCTAAAATCTCTCCATCTTTATCAACTGTACACATGGAAGATATTAATACAGCTGGTGGAGTAAATGCTGTAATGAAAGAGATGTCAAAAAGAGGTGATGATATTCTAATTGACAATCCAACTATTGGTGGAATTTCAACTTTAGAAAAAATCAAAGACTCTGAAATTAAAGATACAAATATTATTCACACTATTGACAATCCATACTCAGAAGTTGGTGGATTAGCTATTTTATACGGAAACCTTGCAGAACAAGGTGCTGTTATCAAAACTGCTGGTATAACAGGAGATAGAGTTTTCACTGGGAAAGCTGTATGTTTTGATGGACAACCAGAAGCTATTGCTGGTATTGTTGGAGGCAAGGTTAAAGCTGGTGATGTAGTTGTTATTAGATATGAAGGGCCAAAAGGTGGTCCAGGTATGCAAGAGATGTTAGCTCCAACTTCACTTATTATGGGAATGGGACTTGGAGATAAAGTTGCATTAATTACTGATGGTAGATTCTCTGGTGCTACAAGAGGCGCTTCTATCGGTCACGTTTCTCCTGAAGCTGCTGAGGGTGGTATGATTGGTTTACTAAAAGATGGTGATGAAATTCATATTGATGTTGACCAATATATCTTATCTGTAAACTTAACTGATGAAGAAATAGCAGAAAGAAAAGCAAACTTCACTCCTCTTAAAAAACCTCTTAACTCTTCTTGGTTAGGACAATACAGAGCACTTGTAACAAATGCAAGTTCTGGAGCAGTTTTAAAAACTGACTTATAAACACTAAAACTAGGGCTTTGCCTTAGTTTTAACTATTAACCATTTATTAACTATTTATTGAAAAATAGTTTACAAACATACCCTACAATTATATTATCAAAATTCGAAAGGATGAATTGTGAAGAAAAAACTTTTATTCGCTTCAGCAATGATTGCAAGTCAATTATTTGCACAATCAATTGACTTTGAAATGATGAATAAAAACCCTCAAAGAGTGGTTCCTAATTCTACTACTGAAATATTATCATTTAATAAAAATATTGAAAACTCTATGCATTCAGTAGTTAATATTTCTGCTAAAAGACATGTAAATACAAGAGTAAATAATTTACCTCTTGAAATGTTTAATGACCCATTCTTCAAAAGATTTTTTGGAGAACAGTTTGGTAATCAGTTTAGACAAAATAGAGTTCAACGATCACTTGGTTCTGGTGTAATTGTTTCAAAAGATGGATATATTGTAACAAATAACCATGTTATTGAAAATGCAGAAGAAATTACAGTAACTATTGGTGATGATACAACAGAATATAATGGAAAATTAATTGGAAGAGATGCAGATAGTGACTTAGCTGTTATTAAAATTGAAGGTAAAAACCTTGAAGCTATGAAACTAGGTGATTCATCTTCACTAAAAGTTGGTGATGTAATTTTTGCTATGGGTAATCCTTTTGGTATAGGAAGTACTGTAACACAAGGTATTATCTCAGCACTTAATAAAAATAAAGTTGGTATCAACAGATATGAAAATTATATTCAAACAGACGCTTCTATAAACCCAGGTAATTCAGGTGGTGCTTTAATAGATTCAAGAGGTGCGCTAATTGGTATTAATACTGCAATTTTATCAAAAAGTGGTGGTAATAATGGAATTGGTTTTGCTATTCCCGTAAACATGGTAAAAGATGTAGTTAAAAAACTTGTAACAGACGGGAAAGTAACTAGAGGTTATTTAGGTGTTGCTATTGGTGACTTAGATAAAGACTTGTCAAAAGTATATAATCATAAAAAAGGTGCTTTAGTTCTTGATGTGTCTACTGGAACTCCAGCTGAAAAATATGGAGTTAAAAGAGGTGACTTAATTTATGCTATAAATGGCAAAAAAATAACTGATAGAACATCTTTACAAAATGTTGTTGCTTCATTTAAACCACAACAAAAAGTAACTATTTCACTTGAAAGAAATAAGAAAAATATTAAACTTGATATAGTTTTAGGAAATAGAGAATCTTTAATAAAAATTTCTTCAAATAATAGTAAAGTTCTTGGTGGATTACGACTTAAAAATATTGATATGAATATTAGAAAACAATATAGACTGCCATTAAGTGCACAAGGTATTCTAATTTCAGATGTTGAACCAAAATCAAAAGCTGAAAAAACTGGTTTCCAACCAGGGGATATTATAATTCAAATTGAAGATGTTGAAATAAAAGATTTTAGTGATGTTGAAAAAGCTTTAAGTAAGTATAATAAACAACACAAAAGAATTTATGTAAATAGATATGGTCAAACAATTCTATTTGTAACTAAATAAAAAGGATTTGTCATAATTAAAGTACTAATGATAGAAGATGATTTAGAATTAGCTCAAATCATTACTGATTACTTAGCCTCATTTGATATAGAAGTTACTAACACAGATAGCCCATACACAGGGCTATCAATGTTAAGTGTTAATAAAGACTATAAACTTCTAATTTTAGATTTAACTCTTCCTGAAATTGATGGTTTAGAATTAATTCCTAAAATTAGAGAAAAAAGTGAAATACCTATTATTATTTCTAGTGCAAGAGATGATATTTTAGATAAGGTTATGGGCTTAGAAAGAGGTGCTGATGATTATCTTCCAAAACCATATAACCCAAGAGAGCTTCAAGCTAGAATAAAAACTATTCTAAAAAGAGTTGAGACAAATACACCTGAAGTTAAAAGTGATATAAAGCAAGCTAATACAACATTTGAAATCAAAGAAGATGATATGCAAATCAATTTTAAAGATAATGCTTTAACTTTAACTTTAGCAGAATATGACATCCTAAAGCTTCTTATTCAAAGAAATGGTGGTGTTGTATCAAGAGAAGATTTTATTTATGCAAGTGATCATATTGAAGATGATTCATCTCTTAAAAATATCGATGTAATTATTTCAAGAATAAGAACAAAACTAGCAAAAATAGATGATAGTCAAACTTATATCAAATCAGTTAGAGGTATTGGATATAAACTAGTATGACAAAAAATATTTCTATTTCTGCTTTTATTAATATGATATTTTCATTAGCATTTGTGGCCATTATGATTACATTTGCTTTATTTATAAGATTTGATCAACAAAGACATGAAATAACCCTACAAAATAGATATGAACTAATTGCAGAAAACTTTTTGAGTGCTTTTCAAAACCTTCCTACAGTTGAAACACTTGAAAATCTTTTCGAAAAATTTAAAGTTGAACCTATAAAAGAAAGAGATGCAAAACTTGAAATAATTAAGCAAGCCCAAGAGCTTACTATTACTCAAAACTATTTAGGAACATATAGAGTTTATAAATACAATGAACACTATTATATTTATGTACAACAATATGGTTATAATATTATGCTTAAAGATATTAGAAACCATAATTATAGTGTTGCTATTATTATACTTGCAATGATTTTATCTTTAGTAACTTTACTTTTTTTATACATAACTTTAAAGAGAAAACTTTTACCTTTAAAGCTTTTAAATAAACAAATTATAGAGTTTTCAAATGGGAAAAAAGATGTAAAAATAAAAAGTGTAAGCAATGATGAAATAGGAACCATCGCAAAAAGTTTTAACGAAGCTTTAACTATCATAAGTAATCAAACTAAATCAAAAGATTTATTTATGAGAAATATGATGCATGAACTTAAAACACCTATTACAAAAGCCATGTTTATAGCTGAAACTCTTGAAGATGAAAAAGCTAGAGATAATCTTCAAAAAGCTTTTAAAAGAATGGATGCCATTATCAAAGAGTTAGCAACTGTTGAGAAAATCACATCTCAAAATAGAGTTGTGTATAAAGAGCTTACATCTTTTTTCAATATCTATAATAAAACATTAGAAATTATGATGATCAACCCTGAAAATATTGCTTCAAAAATTAGAGATTTTAAATTTGAAGTTGATATTTATATGTTTTCAATAGTTCTTAAAAATTTAATTGATAATGCAATAAAATTTTCACCAAATAAAAAAGCTATTATAAATGCTTCAAAAGAACAAATTATTGTAAGTTCAAAAGGTGAACCTTTAAAGCATGAACTTGAGTATTATACAGAAGCTTTTTGTCAAGAAGAAAAAAGAAGTGATGGCTTTGGTCTTGGACTTTATATAGTTAAAACTATTGCTAATTTACATGGTTATAAGTTAGAGTACTTCTATAAAGATGAAAAAAATCACTTTGTGATAAATATGAAAGAGAAGAACTAAGATTCTTCTCTAACATCTTTCATAACTTCAAACCAGTCCCTTGAAAATTTATTTTTAATATATTTGGCCCTATGGGGCACAATACAGCCAGAACAGTTTTGGTGAATATAATCATCACCTTTATACTGAGCTCCATCTTTTGAGTTAATTCCACACTTTGAAAAAAGTGTTCTACCCTCAACTACTTCAAAACCTTCCATTTTAAATCTAAAGTTTGGACAGGCACATAAATAGCAGTTTAAATCTTCGTAATCATGGCATTTTTTATTGTCTTTGTATAAAGGACAAAAATCTGGTTCATTCTTAACCATGTTGTCAAATCTAAAATACTCTATAACCTCATCAACAGATTTATCACTTAGTTTCTTCATTACGTTTGCATGAAGATTACCTTGCTTGATAAACCACTCTTCATAAGTCATCATAGTACTCCTAAAATTAATACAATTATTATAAATATATCTAGTTTTCTTTTAATTGATAATGCATTTAGCACATCATAATTTTCTATAATTTCTCTACCTCTACCAAAAAATGGTTTTTCTTTTAGTTTCCCAAAATAAGAAGTAGGACCGCCAAGTTTAACACCTAAACCTAAAGCAATAGCTGAGATAGGAAGTCCTGCATTTAAACTATCATGTTTTTTCCCATATTTCCCAAACTCCAAAAGTGCAGATTTTGAGAAGAAGAAAAGTGCTATTAACACTGCGGTAATTCGAGAGGGAATATAGTTTACTATATCATCTAATATGGCAGATATTTTACCAAAGTTCTCATATTTTTTATTTCTATATCCTACCATAGAATCAAGTGTATTTATAGCTTTATATATGAAAGCCCCAACTATTCCAAAACATATAAGATAAAACAAGGGAGCTATTACACCATCACTTAGGTTCTCTCCATAAGTTTCCACTGCTGCTTTATTCACATCACTATTTGACATCTCACTTGTATCACGGCTTACTAAATATGAAATCTTTTGCTTTTTTACTTCTAAGTCATTGGAACTAACTATATCTTTTACACTCTCATATAACATCTTTGAAGCTAGAGTAAAAGAAGCTAAGAAACCTTGAACAAATACATTATCAATTAGTGATAAAACATACGAAATTACAAATACCACTAGTACTGTTGATATTGTAAGAAATGCACCTCTTAAAACAGAGTCCTTATAAAACTTCTTTTGAAACCAAGAGATATAATTTCCTATTAGAATAATTGGATGTTTTATAAACTTCAGTTTTTCAAACTCACCAAAAACTAAATCAAGAACATAAGCTATTAAAGCAATACTAGAAAACACTCTGCTCTATCCTCTTCACATCTAATCTACTTCTCATCTCATCTATAAAAGTATCAACTGTATTTTTCTTATACTCTTTAAAACTATAACCTATATAGTCCTTATTGATTGCTTTAAAATATGATGTTCTAAACTCATCATTATCAAAGATACCATGAACAAATGTTCCTTTGAATTTATTAGACTCATAAGATAATGGATACTTATCACAAACCCCGTGATGTATCTCAAAACCATCTATCTTACAATCAAATAAATCATAAGATTGCTTTTTTAAAACCTTTTTTTTCTCAAAAACAATATTTGATGGTATTTTTCCAAAGCCCTCTTCTACTAAAGGCTCGCTATTTTCTAAAGCATACTTATCATTAAGTGTTTCAAACATCATCTCATATCCACCACAAATAGTACAGATATATCCATCATAGTTTTTTATTTTATCAAATAGCCCCATATCTTTTAGCCATTTTAAATCTTTGATTACAAGTTTTGAACCAGGAAGAATCACTAAATCAAATTTCTCTAAAGATATATTATAATCTACAAACTCTACAAATACTTCATCATCAGCAATTAATGGCTCTATATCATTATAGTTACTCATAAAAGGATATGAGATAACAGCAATATCTAGTTTTTTCTTTTTTGGCTTTTGTACGAAGTTTTTTAGACTTGCAGAGTCTTCAAATCCTAAGTTAAATGGAATATATGGTAATACTCCTAATACAGAGATTTTAAACTCTTCTTCAATAATCCTAATACCTTCATCAAAAAGCGTTAAATCGCCTCTAAATTTATTTACTATAACTCCCACTACATTATTTCTTAGTTTCTCTGGTAATAAGTGATAAACTCCATAAATAGAAGCAAACACTCCACCCTTTTCTATATCTGCTACAAGTATAATTTTTGTATTGTACTCATCTGCTATAAAGATATTTGATAAGTCTTTATCCATTAGGTTTAACTCTACTGGGCTTCCTGCACCTTCATTTACTACAATGTCATACTTATCATCTAAGTACTCATAACATCTTTTAACTGCAGGTTTTAATAAATCTAAGTCTCTATAATATTCTCTAACATCTTTATTTGTAACTATTTGACCTTCTACTATAAGTGAAGCAGAGTTTCCACGACCTGATTTTAAAAGTACTGGGTTTAGATGATAAGAAGTCTCTACTCCTAAAACTTCACTTTGAAAGTATTGGGCTATTGCTATTTCACTGCCGTCATCACATACATGTGAGTTATTAGATACATTTTGTGCTTTAAAAGGAGCAACACTATAACCTAAGTCTTGAAGTATTTTTGCTATTACGAAAGTGATAGTTGATTTACCAGCATCAGAACTAGTTCCAAAGATAGAGATATTTTTCATTTTATTCCTGAACTTATATTTTGTGATATTATAGTAAAAATTAAATTAGAGTCATTTTCTCATACTTTATCACAAATAAATAAAAATATATTTAAGTATTTATAAAACACTTATATGATATTTTTCTATCTTAGGATTTTATAATGTATCAGAAAATAAAAAACTTATTTGACATAAAAGTCATATATACTATTATATTCATAACTCTAGCATCATGGTCTTTCTTCGCCTACTATACTATGAGTACTTTAATCAAAGAACAAAAAGTTTATGCAAATATAATCAATCTTAGTGGAAAACAAAGAATGCTTTCTCAAAAAACTGCACTTATGGCAGAAAGATTTTATGAATCAAATAATAAAAATTTTAAAATACATTTTTATGAATTAATTACTCTTATGGAAAAAGAGCATAAATACATCACTAATAATCTAAATACAAAAGAAAGCCAAAATATATATTTTAAAAAGCCTTATAACTTAGATAAAAAAGTAACTACTTATATATCCATGCTTAAAGAATTTTATAAAAATAAACAAAAAGAGACTTTAGAAAAAATACATGATTATTCTTTTAATCTTTTGCCTAAACTAAATCATGCAGTATATCAGTTTGAAAAAGAGAGTCAGGATATGACTCAAAACCTTTTAGAAAGAGAACTCTTTATTTTAATTGGTACTTTATTTACGCTATTTTTAGAAGCTATATTTATAGTAATTCCATCTATAAAATTAACACAAGAAAAAGAAAAAGAACTTCAAGAGTTAAATAGTGTATTAGCTCATAAAATAGAAAATGCAATAAAAGAAAATCGCAAAAAAGAAAATATGCTAAAACATCACTTTAGACTTGCTCAAATGGGAGAAATAATAAAAAACATTGCTCATCATTGGAGACAACCTTTATCAGTAATATCAACCCTAGCAAGTAGTATGAAAATAGAAAAACAATTAAATATACTTGAAGATAAAAGGCTTATTCAAAATTTAGATACAATTGTTGATTATACACAAGACTTATCAAAAGTTATTGAAAATTTCACTTTATTTACAGATGACTCACATGATTTAATTTATTTCAATGTTACAAAATGTATGTATCTTACAACAAACCTAATAGACGCTACTTTAAAACATGAAAATATAAAACTTATTAAAAATTATGATAATAAAGAACTTCGTATAGAAGGTAATAATATCAAGTTTAGACAATTGCTTTTAAATATTTTAAATAATGCAAAAGATGCTTTAGTAAAAAGTACTAATAAAGATAAATATATAAAAATATCATTAGAAGAAAAAGCAGATTCAATCAAAATTCTAATTGAAAATAACGGTGATAAAATAAAAGAGAATATTCTGCCTAAAATATTTGATATATATTTCACGACGAAACACTCATCAAAAGGAACAGGATTAGGATTGTTTTTATCTTATGAAATTGCAACTAAGCACTTCAAAGGTGATTTAAGTGCAAAAAATTTAACAAATGGTGTTCTTTTTGAAATAAATCTTCCTAAATTCTCTAATACTAGTAAAACCTTATAATTTATATGTAATTATTATTGCTATATACTTAATATAAATTCTTATATTAAGGAAAATAATGAAAAGTCATAAGTATTTATTTATAAAAGTATTTATTCCATTTTTTATAGCTTTTGTAATAATTGGTGCTTTTTCACTGTTTTCACTTGATAAATTAAACAATAATTATCAAAAAAATCGGACAAAAGATATTTTGCTAAATATTGAAAGAATCTATGAAAGTAAAATAAATGAAAATAATAATATTTATAAAGAACTCTTACATAATATCAAAAATGATAAAACAATTGCTAAACTATATCTTCAAAAAAATAGAAAAGCTCTTTATGATTATACAAAAGACACCTATTTAAGATTGAATAAATCTTTTGGTATTACGCACTTTTATTTTCATGATTTAGATTCAAGAGTATTTTTAAGAGTTCATAATTATAAAAAACACTCTGATAAAATAGATAGATTTACACTAAAAAAAGCTCAAAATACTTTAAAAGATAGTGAAGGAATTGAATTTGGTATTGCTCATAATCTAACTAGTCGTTATGTAACTCCGTATTTTATAAAAGGAAAGCTTGTAGGTTTTTTAGAATTAGGAGAAGAAGTAGATTATATGACTCAATATTTATCAAATATTCTTAATGCACAAATACTTGTAGCCATAAAAAAAGATTTAATAAATCTAAAAAATATAAGACTTACAAGTAAACTAAATAAACAAATAAAAAACTATCCAGAAACTGCAAAATACTATATAATAAATTCAACAATTAAAAATATTGATGATAATATAAAAAACTTGATAGATAAAGATGTAGATATATTTAAAATACAAAAGAACATATCAATAAACTATGAAATAGGTATGTTGGAACTTTATGATATAGAAAAAAGAAATGTAGGAGAAATAATAGTTCTTATAAATACCCAAGAAGATAAGATAAACCTTCTATCTGAAAAGACTAAACTAAGTACTTTGATTTTTTTAGTAGGATTTTTTATAGTAAGTACTTATTTTGTTTACGTTAAAGGTATTACTAAAAAATTAGATAAATCTACAGAAGATATTATAAAACTTACGAATATTGATCAATTAACTTCACTTTATAATAGAAGATATTTTAATGAAATAATTCCTAAAGAAATACAAAACGCTATAAATGCTAATCAAAATGTATCTTTTATAATGATAGATATTGACGACTTTAAAAAATATAACGATAACTATGGACACTTAAAAGGTGATATAGTTTTAAAAGAAGTTTCAAAAATATTACTTAATCATCAAAAAAGGGCCAATGATATTGCCTTTAGAATGGGAGGGGAAGAGTTTGCTTTATTTGTTATAGAAAGAGAAAATCAAATCAGTGCCATAAATATTGCAGAACAAATACGTAAAGAAGTATTTGATTTAGATATTGAACATAAAATGTCTCAACATAAAAAAATAACTCTATCAATAGGTATCACAACTCAAAAAGCAACTAAAAACCTAGAAATAGATGAGTTATACAAACAAGCAGATGAAGCTTTATATATAGCGAAAGAAACTGGTAAAAATAAACTACATCCTTACATGAAATAAAATATAATTACCAAAAGTTTGCCTATTTAAACTTATATCCTTCGTTTACTATATTCTTAATGATTTCTACGGGACTGTTTAATCATTGAGATTCAAACTATTCCATAAATGGTAGATGAGTAAATATCTAATTTAACTCACTACTATCTAAAATAAAAGTTACCGGGCCATCATTGTGAATATCAACATCCATATGAGCTCCGAACTCTCCTATTTGAGTGTGAATTCCTAAAGACTCAAACTCCTTTACAAACTGTTCATACATAGCCTTTGCAATATCTGGTTTTTCACTGCTATCAAAACTAGGACGTCTTCCTTTTTTCACATTTCCTGCAAGAGTGAATTGAGAGATAATCAAAGCTTCACCTTTTACATCTAAAAGAGATAAATTCATCTTTCCATCACTATCAGAAAAGATTCTAAGATTTGCTATCTTACTTACAAGCTTACTTATATCTTCTTGTTTATCGCCTTTTTTTACACCAAGTAAGATATTTAAACCCTTCCCTATTTTTCCAACCACTTTTCCTTCAACTGTAACACTTGAAGAACTAACTCTTTGAATTACTGCTATCATCTATACTCCAACTTTTCAATTACTAACTTTTTATTCTCAAAAGGATCAATTATCGCTTCTATTTCATCAAACTTATACTTTAATCTAAAGCCTATTTTAGAACCTGTTGCTGTGCTTTCTAAGATATAAAATCTCTTATCATTTACATATAAAGCTTTCTTATTTGCTATTTTTTCTTTTAGATTTACTATTACAAATATATGTTTTGGAACTAGTACAAAATAAGCTTCATATCCACTTATTTTAAGAAGAGAGATTAAAAGATTTGATTTATCATCACAATCTCCAAAGTTTTGTTTTACTACTTGTTTTGCACTTCTTGCTACTGATTCATTTATCTTATATGGTATTGCTGTTGTGAAATCAAGCATTGCTTGAACTTCACACTTTTCATCACCTTTGATACAATCTTTTGTTAAGTATGAAGCTAATCTTTTTGTATAATCATCAACTCTTACTTGATTTACATAAGTGCTATCACCTATATCTATAAACTGATTTTTAACAATAAAAAATGAAGTGATTATCATATAAATCACATAAGCTATAAATACAAAAGATAGTATAAAAGAGAAGTATTTTAAAAACTTATTGTCTATTAGCATATCTTATTTAGTGCCTCTTTTAACACTTCATTACTATGTGAAGACTTCACAGCTATTCTTGCATAAGTACCATCTAAAAAATCAAAATTACTACAATCTCTTATCATGATTTTATAAGGTTTTAGTTTCTGTTGAAACTGTTTTGCTGTTATGTTTTTAAGTTTCACAAGAACATAGTTTGCACTACTTTGATAGATATGCTCTATTAGATTACAAGATTGAAGTATCTTTTCTAATTGGATTCTATTTTTTACATTTATAGCTTTTACAATTCTTTTAAAAGTGTAATCTTCCAAAGCAGCTTGTAAATAGTTTGAATCAAACTGAGATAACTTCCACATTGGTTCAAACCTTCTTAAACTATCTATATTTTGCTCATTTGAAACAATAGTTCCAATTCTAATACCTGCACTTGAATAGAACTTTGTCATTGATTTTAGGATATAAAGTTTGTCGTATTTTTTGATATATTTTGTAGCTGATTTTCCATCACAAAAATCTAAAAAACTCTCATCTATCAAAATAGTACAGTTTCTTTTTATCCAATACTCAAGTAGTTTATCAATATCATAGTAAGTTCCATCAGGAGTTGAAGGATTTACAAAAACTACTAAACTTCCCTCTTTTACTGGTAAAAAAACATTTTCAAATCTATTTATAGTTCGAAGTTCATAGCCAAAGTTTATAGAAGCTTTTTTATACTCTAAATAAGCCGGACTATAAATAGTACAGTGTGTTAAATCAAGATGCCTAAACAAAGTAAAAATAGCACTACTTCCACCATTGAAAAGCTCAATTTGATTTGGCTTTACACTATAGTTTAAAGCTATTTTCGCATATAAACTATCATAAGTTGGATAAGCTGAAATATCAAGTGAGTTAAAATCCAAATTGATATTTGGTTTAATAAAGTTGATATTTGAAGATAAGTCTATTATATCTTTTACTTCGCACTCAAGCTCTTTGGCAAAAGCTTCTACTTGACCACCATGCTCAAAAGTATTCATACTACTAAAACCAATGCCACATTAAGTAAGATTAGTTCTACATGCTCTAAAGTAAAACCTAAACAATCCCCATTTACAAAACCAAACTGCTTATCTAGCTTCTTTAAAATCAAATAAAAACTAAATAGTGAAACAAATAAAAGGGTTAAAACATAAGAGCCAATAAACAAAGCAAAAACTATATACAAAAGACTAAAAAGTTTAACTTTTCCTACTCCTGCATCTTGAAAGGCAAGAGATAAAAAACTATCTTTAGCAAATTTAAAGTAGCCAAGTAAATAAATAAAATTTAGCCTTGAAAACATACAAATTATAAAAAACAGAACATACTGCTCTTCAAAAAGTAAGTATGTAATAGCTGCAACTTTTAGTAAAACAAAACTAAAAGTATATAAAGCCCCAATAGCTCCAATAGTTGGTTCTTTCATGATTTTATAAGCATCTTTTCCACCATGTGAAGCAAACCAAGCATCAACCACATCACAAACTGCTTCAAGGTGTAAAAAACCATATAAAGCAAGATATATAACAGCACTTATGAAAGAAGCATATAAAGGATTAAATAGCTCATTTAATCCTAGATTTAAAACTATTACAAGTGTTGAGATAATAGCTCCAACTAAAGGTAAAAGAGCTAAAGTATATTTGTAAGTTTCATTGTTTATTTCCATGTTTTTTACAAAAACTGGAATAGTTGAGAAATATGAAAGTGCAAAATAAAAGGCATTTAAAACTGTTTTCATTTTAGTCTTTTCTCCAAGCTATATTTTACCTCATAAACCTCATCACATTTTTGAGCTAAATATTGTCCTAAAAGACCTGAGATATCCACAAAGTCTCTACTATATCTCTCCATAGGAATTACACCATTTCCAATATCATTTAAAATAAAAATTACATTACAATCAAGTGCAAATATTTGATTCAACTGTTCTTTCATTGAGTCTATTCCATCATCCATATTGTTTAATATAAACATTGTCATACAATCAATCAGGTAAGTTTTACCCTCTTTTACAACTTTTATTAAATCCTTTGGCTCTTCAATAGATAAAAAGTCATCTTTTCTCTCATCTATATGTCTTGAAATTCTCTCAGCCATTGCCTCATCATTATATGAGTTATCATAAGTTGCCACATAATATGGCTTTTTATCTTTTGATAACTCTAAAGCTTTAGCACTAGCTTTTGAAGTTTTTCCTGACTTTTGACCACCAAAGTAAAATATTTTCATTATAATCCTAAAAAGTTTTTAATACCTGTAAATACAATCTGAGCTGATAAGGCAGCTAAAAATAGACCTGTGATTTTTGAGATTACTAATAAACCTTGTTTTCCTACTACTTTTTCAATGTAAGTAGACATATAAAGCATAAAACCTATCATTAAAACAGCACAAACTAAAGCAAAACTTCCCATAAGCATAGAGGAAGTATTATCAAAAGTAGCACCCATTACAAGTAAAATACCAATAGTACCTGGGCCTATTGTAATAGGAATAGCTAAAGGTACTACTGCTAAATCACTTACATTATCAACGCTTTTTTTACTACCCTCTTTATTTCCTTTGATTAAATCAACAGCTGATAAAAATAGTAAAGCCCCTGCACCTATTCTAAAAGCATCTAAAGTTATACCAAATACTTCAAAAATATGTTTTCCAAAGAAAACTAAAACTAAACTCATAACAATAACTGAGATAGTAACTTTTATAGCTAAAGCTTTTTTTTCTTTAACTGTTGCTTCATTTGTTACTGTTAAAAATACTGACAACACAAAAAATGGTGTCATAATAAAAAACATTTTTAAAAATGTTGAAATAAATACTTCCACTATCTTATCCTAAGAAACTTTCAATTTTATCTGTTAGAGCTTGTTTATCAACTCCATTTATAGAAGCATAACAAAGAGCACCTCCACAACCAACACCCTCTTTTGCTTCACCTTCATCATAAAGCTTTAAAGCAGAATGAGAAGATAAATTAAAGTCAAAATCACTTGCGTAAGCATTTATAGAAAAGTTTAACTGCTCTAATAAAGCTTTTATATCTGAATTTTTATCTTCTTTTATCCATTTTGTTGTACATAAAGCAATATTTTTAGTATCAACAACTCCACCCATGCCCTCAACAATTGAATTAGCAATAAGTAAAGCACTTGCCATTTGTGTACCACCTGCAAGAACTACTTTTAAATCATCTCTTCCCGTTGAACCAAGTATAAACCCTGCTGTAAAAATCAACATATTATCAGATACTTTTGACAATATAGCAAAAACATCATCCTCTTCATTTATTAAAGCCATAGCTTCATCTATAGTTTTTGCTCTTATATCATCTGGTGAGTTTTTAAATGAACTTGAAAATAGTTCATCAGCTTTATATCCTAATGCTTTAGCTGTTGCATAGGCTGTTGTAGTTCCACTTGGAACTGACTCACCTAAAATCACATAATCACTTTGAAGTTCTAGATTTTGAGCAAATTCAACACCCTTTTGGAAAACATCCATCGCGTTTATGTTTGCATTTTTATTTATAGCTTCACTTGGTTTTAAATCAAAATTATGAACTTTAAAATAGTCTAATTTAGGAAGTACTTCTAAACCTAAATTTAGTATTTCTATATTTAAAAAAGGTTTTAGTTCATGTACAGCTCTTGTAATAAGTGCAGGAGTTGGTACACCTTTTGGTGTTTGAGCTATATTTTCTAAAGATCTAACTTCTTTTACACATAAAAACTCACTATCAAGTGTAGGGGTAAGGTATAATCTTCCAGGAATTCCAGCTTGGGAAATATTAGGTATTTCACAAGTTTTTGTAACACTTGTATTCAATAAAAAAGAAGCTGATTTTCCCCTAAGAGATTCAAGAAAGTCTACACTTCCTAAAATAGTTTTAAAGTTCATTAAAAACCTTTATATAAATTTTTAGGAAGTATAACAAATATTAGTTTTAAAGTGGTTTTTCTTAGAAATTCTTATTTACAATTTCTAAGAAATCTTTAGGGTTTTTATATCCTACAATCTGAGATGATTTAACCTCTTTATTGTTTTCATCCCAAAAGATAAGTGCAGGAGGTCCAACTACTCCAAACTTAGCTTGTAAAGCTTTATCATCATCAGTGTTTTTTGTAACATCAGCTTTTAATAAAGTAAAGCCTTTTAGCTTTTCAATAACCGCAGGATCTTTAAATGTAATTGCTTCTAACTCTTTACAAGATACACACCAATCAGCATAAAAGTCTAACATTACAGGTTTAGAAGAAGCTTTTATAGCATCTTCTAACTCTTTTAAATTCTTTATATATTTAAAATCTAAAGCTTTTTGCTGTAAAACTACACCTTTTGAAGATGTAAACATAGAGTAAGGTTTTAAAGGATTTGTAGCACCACTTAAAGCACCTACCATTAAAGAAACACCATATATAAAAATCACAACTGTAATCAATTGAGCTAAAATATGTTGATATATTTTTAAATAAATTGCTGTAGCTAATAATAATAAAGCCCATAACCACATAACATAAATAGGATCTAACACTCTATCAAGCATCCAAACTGCAACACCTAGCATTACAATACCAAATATTTTTGATACAGAATCCATCCAACCACCTGGTTTTGGCATGTATTTTCCTGCACCTAATCCAATTAAAAGTAAAGGTACACCCATACCCATACTCATTACAAATAGTGCTGCTCCACCAAGTACAGCATCACCTGTTTGTCCTATATATACTAAAGCTCCAGCAAGTGGCGCTGCAACACAAGGACCTACTATAAGTGCTGATAAGAATCCCATAATCGCAATACCTGCAACACCTTGTTTTTCTTTTCCATCTGTTGTTTTTGTGATTTTATTTTGAATACTTTGAGGTAACTCCAATTTAAAATATCCAAACATAGAAAAAGCAAGTGCAACAAATATACCTGCAAATACTACTAAAACATACGGATTTTGAAGTGCTACTTGTAAGTTTGCACCAAATACTCCTGCGACTACTCCTGCAATTGTATATGCTAATGCCATTGAAATTACATACACAAAAGATAAGAAGAAGCCTCTTGCTGGTGTTATTTCACTTTCATTTCCTGCTTTAACAATAATAGATGAAAGAATAGGAATCATTGGGAAAATACAAGGAGTTAAAGATAGTCCAAGTCCTGCTAAGAAAAAGAATCCAAGTATTACAAAAAAGCTTCCACCTTTAAGTAAATTTGCTATTTCATCTGTTTCATTTAAAGCTTGTGTTTCTTCTTTTGTTTCAACACTTTTTTCTTTTTGAACATCTGTCTTTACAACTGAATTATTAGTATCACCAAATCCTACTAAGTCTAAAGTATATTTTTCACTCATTGGAGCATAACAAAGTCCAGCTTTTGAACATCCTTGAAACTTAACTTCTATCTCATAATTATTTGAATCAATTTTTGACTTTAAAAGTGAAATGGGAATATTAATATCTAAGTTATCAAATTGCACCATCCACTCTTCATAAGGAACAGCTTCGGGGATATTTAAATCCTGTGTAATTTCTATCTTTGATGGCTTAGTAATAAAAACTTTTAATTTATCATCATAAAGATAAATATCTTGTCCTAAACCTAACTTAAAATTAATTGCGTCTTGTGTTTTACTAAAGCTTGGTTGAAAAGCTTGATGTGGTTCTAAAATGACTCTTTTCTCAATTGAAAAAACTGATTGAAAAAGTAATGCTAATAAAATTATCGATCTGATTATAAACACTTAAATTACTCCTGTTCTAATTCGAAAATTTTTCTTGAACTTTTTTGAAGTTCAACTGCTGATTGTATTCCAACTATTGTTTGTATAGCTTCTCCATCTTTAAAATATACTAATGATGGAAGTTTAGTGATATTATATTTTTTTGCAAGAGATAATTGCTCATCTATGTTTACTTTATAAATACTTATATTATCTGATTTTATTATATCAAACTCTTGTAGTTTTTTATTTAATACTTTACAAGGAGGACACCATACAGCATAAAAATCGATAATAACATTTTTACCTTTTATTTTAGATTGAAAATTATCTGTAGTTAACTCTTCAAATGCAAAAAGTGAAACCACTGTAAAAAGAAATGTAATTAATATTTTTTTCATAAAACTAGCCTTTAAATAAATCATTATTATAATCATGACATTATATATTATAAATATAAAGAGTTTGTTAATTTGTTTAACTTATATTATATATATTTTTTATTATAATTTTTTATTATATTTAAAGGGATAATTAAAATGAGTGAATTAGTTGACTTACAACCTAAAACTGTAGAAAAAATGATAGATGATTCAAGTGTTGTAATGATAGATGTAAGAAGAGAAGATGAATGGGAAAGAACAGGTATTATAAAAAATGCCCATAAAATGACTTTTTTTGATATATATGGTAACCATAATGTTGAAGAATGGATGAAGGATTTAGAAAAAATTGTCCCATCTAAAAATACTACCATTGTACTTATTTGTGCCCATGCAAATAGAACTAGAACAATTGGTAATTTCTTAATTGAACAAGGGTATAAAAATACTGCTCATTTATTTGGTGGTATGGCCTTATGGCAACAAGAATTAAGACCTACTATTAAGCATAAAGCTTAATAGGTCTAATAAATTAAGCTTCTGAAGCTTTTTTATCTGCACTTGCTTTTTGTAAAATTTCAATAACCTCATCTAAATTTTCATAAGGAATATGTGATTTCCACTGAACATCTTGACCATTTAAAGAAATACCAATACTTACAATATCTGCTGTATCTTTCCCATAAGGCTCAGTTACATTTGAAATAGAAATTTGTCCTTTTTTTGTTCCTGCTAAAGGAAGTGAACCTAGCTGTGTAATAGTTGACATTTTTAATCCTTAGTGTTATAAATTTATTTTTTATTTTACATAAATAAGCTTGTGTTTTATTAAAATCAATCAATATTTATATTAGGTTTACCTAAATAGTACCCTTGAAACTCATTTACACCCATTTCTAATACAGTTTTAAATACCTGTTCACTATGTATAAATTCAGCTATAACTTTTATATTTAGTGCCTTTGAAAATTCTACTATTGATTTTACTATTTCATAAGAGTTTTTATCTTCATTAATACTTTTTATCAAAGAACCATCAATCTTTATATAATCAGGTCTTGTTTCTAAAATATGAGCAAAATTTGAATATCCTGTACCAAAATCATCAATAGCTATTTTTATACCTTGAGCTCTATATTTTTTTATAAATTCATTTAATATTTTATAATCTGAGATAAAATCACTTTCTAAAAGTTCAAAAACTAATCTATTTTTATAAACATTATCAATATGATTTAAATAATTATCTAACATTTCTACAAAAGTTCTATCTTGAATATCTTTAAAACTTAAATTTATACTTATTTGTTTATCTGTATTTTTTAAAGCTTCAAAAGTTTTTTTGAATAATTGAGAGGCTAAATAAGGATATTGTTTTGTCTTAATAGCCACATCTAAAAATTTATAAGGAAGAATATACTCTTCTTCTCCTTTTTCATTTTTATCTCTTATTCTCATCAAAGTTTCATATTTAACAACTTCTTTTTTATCATTACAAATAGCTTGGAAAAAAGGTACAATATTGTCTTTTTCTATTGCATCTTTTATCTTATCTCTCCAATATATAGCTTTTTTTATTAACTCTTTTGTATCAAATTCATCTGAATAAGAAACTGATTTAAGATTACTTGATTTTGCTTTTTTTAGTGCAATTCCAGCTGTTTTTAGAGGTTCTTCTTGTCCTAAAGATATACCAGTGGTAATATCTATAAAAATATCTATATTTAAATTTTCTAAATATATTGATTTATTCTTGAATAACTTATTTAGCTCTCTCATTAAATCTTGGAACTTTTTTGTATCTAACATATTATTTTTAACAATCGCAAATTCATTTCCATAAATCCTATAAGCAGTTGAATTATATTTGATAGCTAAAGATCTTAACCTTTTTGCTACTTCAATTAATACAAGGTTTCCAGAAGAGAATCCATAAAGCTCATTTAAATCATTAAAAGAATCAATATCTATAATAATCAAAGAAACAAAATCTTCATTTTTAATATTCTCTTCAAGAGCATATCTATTTTCTAAAGTAGTTAACTCATCATAAAAAAGCTTTTCTTGAATTTCTTTTGTTTTAGCTTTAACTTCAACTTCTAAATTTTGCTTATTATTTTCAATTTGATTTATCATACTATTAAATTGATTAGCAAGAAAACCTATTTCATCATTTGTTTTTTTACTAAGATAAAACTCTTTTGTTTTTTCATCTTTAACTTCATTTAACATTTTATTTAAAGGACTAATAACTTTGATTGTAATAAAAATCCCAATAATCGCTAACACTGAAAAAAGTAATAAGGAAATATTTAAAAGAAGTGAATTTATACCTGCTAAAAAGATCGAAAATTCTTCTGTATAAATTGATGAAACTATATAGTAATCCAACGTTTTATTATATCTTATCCAAGAAACTTTTTCATAAGTAAAATTATTAGGATCATATACTCTATTCCAATTATATGTAAATGTTTTTTCTTTTTTATATGATTCCATAACCTTATCATATAAAGTAATATTTTCTTGTTTTAACTTTATTTCTTTTACATTCTTTGTATTTAATTCAGAAGAAGGATTAACTATTAATCTTCCTGTTTTATCAAAAATATAAACATAGCCATTTTTACCTAAACTTATATTTTTTAATAGAAAATCAATTTCATAAATAAATTTTTCTTTATCTTTAAAACTTTTAGATTTATAATTTATAGTAGATACAATTTTTTCAAATTTTTCTTTTATTTGTTCTTTTTGAGTATTTGCAAGGTATGTATTTATTTTAGGAGATAAGAAAAAAACTACAAAAAATAAATATGCAAGAAGCAAGAGGATTAACATCCACGTTACTTTAAAAAATATTCTATTAGCCATAATTTCCCTAATTATTTTTAATTAAGGAATTATAACGTAATTTTTTTACATTAATATAAAATTTATTTTTATTTTAATGTAGCAATTTTATCTGTATATTTAATATTTTGCTCTAAAAGCTCTTCAATTTGAACAAAATCTTTTTCCCAAAGCATAACAACTGTAGAGCCCATTTTAAAGTAACCTAAACAGTCAGCTTTGCTTATTTTAATATTTTCATATTCATATACTTTAATTTCAGCTGTATCAATATTTGTTTCAACTCTTGGTTCAAATTCAAATACCATTTGTCCAACATTAAGTGCACCAACAAAAACCATATAGAAAACTTTTCCGTCTGTTTCACACTCTATGATAACTCTTTCATTTTGAACAAAAAGTTCTAGTTCTTTATTTAAATACTTTAAATTAACAGGATAAAGTTTACCTGGAACATGAATAAGTTTTTTTAACTCAAAATCAAAAGGCGAATGGTATCTATGGTAATCTTTTGGAGATAAATAAAAATTCATAAAATCTCCATTTTCTAACTTTTCAAAATTATCTTTACAATAAAAAGTTAATAAATCCTCATAAGAGTATTCCATTCCTTTTATCTGTAAAGCTAAATCCCCTTGAATTTTTCCACACTGTGTTATTAAACTATCAGTTGGTGAGATAAACTCATTAGCAGCACTCTTAACTTCTCTTTGTATCTCAAGCTCTCTTGTAAATAAAGCATTTAAAGATTTATAATGTTTTGGGTGCTTAAATTCACTCATATTTAAGCCTAAAAACTTAACATACCCTCTATTAATAATACTTTGAATAGGTGATGGGAATTGAGTTTTCGCAAATTTGCCAAACCATTGAGAAATTACATTTGTAATGTGCATATTTTTCCTTTTATAAATTAGTAATGTAATATTATCAAGATTTACTTCTTAAACTGCTTTAATTAAGTATAATTAGTTAATGTAATTTTAAAGATAAACTTTTTCTTTGAAAAGTTTTGATAAAGTTTCATTTCATTTAAAAAATATTAAGGATTATATTAATGTACAAAATTATAGTAGCCAATCAATGTGGTTGCTTTAAAAGAAGTAATTTACAAAATAATTTAACTTTTCAATCTAAAGATGAAGCTCTTTTAAAAGCAATCGAAATGAAAAATCAAATGAATAAAGAATTCTGTAAAAAACACGAATTTGATGTTCAAGAAATGTATAATAACTTTGTTATCTCATTTTATAGTGATGCAAGAGATAACTGCTGTGGAAATGGATGTTGTTCATAAGAACAACATCTATATCTTAGGTACTAAAATAAAAAGTCTTCCTTTTTCCTTCATAAGCCCTGCCAACTCTTCGGCATTATTTCCATAACCAAAAAAGAAATCAGCTCTAACTTCGCCTTTTATAGCACCACCTGTATCTGCTGCAACAACTAATTTATTTATAGGTTCTTTCGTCTTTGGATTTTTTGTTTGAATAAAAACTGGCATTCCTAAAGGAATATGTCTTCTATCAACTGCTATATTTCTTTTTGCTAGAAGAGGTACTCCTAAGCTCCCTGTTGCTGTTTGTTCATTTTTTGTAAAAAATATATAACTAGGATTTGTATTTAAAATCTCATCAATTTTATTTGGATTTTCATCTAAAAACTTTTTTATTGTTTGTAAAGATATATTTTCTTTTTCTAAGTAACCTTTTTCAAGCATAGTCTTACCAATAGCTACATATTTTCTTCCATTTTGATTTGCATAACCAATATTTATAATCTCACCATTTTCTAGTTGTACTCTACCTGAACCTTGAATATGTAAAAAAAATAAATCTACTTTATTATCTACATAAACTATGGGTTCTAAATCTTTTCTTTTCTCAATCTGCTCTCTTGAATCATAAGGATATAGAAGTCCATCTTTTACTTTTGCTTTATATTTAAATCTCTTAAAATTCATATACTTTTGCTTATCTTTTAATGTGACTAAATCTTTTGGTGTCTTATAAATTGGATACTTATATCTTTGAGTTTTTTTCAAGCTTCCATAGAGTAAAGGTTCATAATAACCTGTAATTAAACCTAAGTCACCTTTATTTGAAACCAAAATTCTTGGAGTAAAATATTTTGTAAAAAACTCCTCACCATTTTCATAATATAAAGAGTTTTCACACACATTCTCAAAAATATGATTCTTTGAAGCTTTCTCACATGCTTTTTTAAAAACAATTAAAGCTTCATCTAAATCATCATCAAAAAAACCATGCATATAATCATAAGTTGACTTCTTCAAAGTAGGAGTTGGCTCTTGTTTATTTGAAGAACATCCTGAAAACAATAAAATTAAAGAAATTGTAAATATAATAAACTTCATAATTCTCCTAATACTCAAACATTGAGAGTTCTAATATTTTTGAGTTTTATTATTATATAAATAAAAGGTTAACAGTCATTAATAACACTATATTTTAGCATAATTTGATTATAATTATCAAAATTAATAGTAGGAGTTTGTATGAACAATATAGTGAATTATTTAAGAATTTCACTTGGAATAATCTTTTTATGGTATGGAATATTAAAATTTTTTCCAGAATTAAGTCCAGCAGAAACATTAGCAATAAATACAATCAATTGGATTTTCAATGAAGCTATTCCTGGTGAAATTTCAATTAAACTTTTAGCAACATGGGAAGTTGTAGTAGGGATAGGTTTTATTTTAGGTATATATACTAGATATATAACATTATTATTTTTAATTCACATGTTTTTAACATTTTTACCTTTATTTATATTCCCTGAATTAAGTTTTACACAAGCACCTTATGCTTTTACAATAATAGGACAATATATAGTTAAAAATATAGTATTTATTTTAGTAGGTATTTTAATTTTAAAAGAAGAAAATTTAAAATTAATCAATAATAGATAAAAGTAGTTTCTACTTTTATTTATTATTAGCCTTGAGAATAAACCTCTTTTAATCCACATTGTTTACATTTATACTCTATATCATTTACTCCTGAACATCCTCCACTTTTTAGCATTCTAGCACTTATAGCTTCTGATTTAAAAGTTGTTTTTGTATTTTCATCATAAAAAGTTTTTGTAGTAGCTCCACAATCTGGACAGATACCTTTATTTAGTTTATCAACACGAGAGTGTTTACTTTTGAAGTATAATAAAACTGAGAATATAACTATTAAAAAGACTAATAGTAAAAAAATTAGGGTTTGCATGAAGTAGAGATTACTCTACTTCAGCATCGATAACATCGTCATCGTCTTTCTTCGCTTTTTGGTTTGGTTGAGCACCTTGTGCACCACCTTGAGCTTGTTGCTCTTTTGCATACATAGCTTCTGCTAACTTGTGAGAAACTTCAGTTAAAGCTTTTACTTTTTCTTCAATTTGCTCTTTTGTTGCATTTTCATCTTTTAGAACTTCTTCTAGTTCAGCAGCTGCATCGATGATTTTCTTTTTCTCTTCTTCTGAAACAGCACTTTCGTTCTCTTCTAAAGTTTTCTTAGTTGAGTGAAGTAAAGCATCAGCTTGGTTTCTAACTTCAATTACTTCTTTTCTTTTTTCATCAGCTTCTTTATTTGCTTCTGCTTCATTTACCATTTTTTCGATTTCTTCATCAGATAATCCAGATGAACCAGAAATAGTAATTTTATTTTCTTTACCAGTTCCTTTATCTTTAGCAGATACATTTAAAACACCATTCGCATCAATATCAAATGTTACTTCAATTTGAGGAACACCTCTTGGAGCTGCTGGGATATCTGATAATTCGAACATACCTAAAGATTTGTTATCTTTAGCGAACTCTCTTTCACCTTGACCAACGTGAATAGATACAGCTGGTTGGTTATCTTCTGCTGTAGAGAATACTTGAGATTTTTTAACAGGGATAGTTGTACCTTTTTCAATTAACTTAGTCATAACTCCACCTAAAGTCTCAATACCTAAAGATAATGGTGTTACGTCTAATAATAATACATCTTTTACATCACCTTTTAATACACCAGCTTGAACAGCAGCACCAGCAGCAACTACTTCATCAGGGTTAACACCTTTATTTAAATCTTTTCCAAAGTACTCTTTAACTACTTGATTAGCTTTTGGTAATCTAGTAGATCCACCAACCATAATTACTTCTTCAATTTCATTTTTATCTAATCCAGCATCATCAAGTGCTACTTTGATATGATCTAAAGTTTCATTGATTAAGTGCTCAGTCATAGACTCAAATTTAGCTCTTGTTAAAGATTTAACTAAGTGAACTGGTCCTGCATTACCCATAGAGATAAATGGTAAGTTAATTTCTGTTGAATCAGCAGAAGATAACTCTTTTTTAGCATTTTCAGCTGCATCTTTTAATCTTTGTAATGCCATTTTGTCATTTTTAATATCAAAACCATTTTCAGCTTCAAATTCACTTGCTAACCAATCAATAATCGCATTATCAAAGTCATCTCCACCTAAGAAAGCATTACCATCAGTTGATAATACTTCAAAAGTACCATCACCAATTTCTAATACAGTAACGTCAAAAGTACCACCACCTAAATCATATACTAATACTTTTTCTTCACCTTTTTTATCTAAACCATAAGCTAATGAAGCAGCTGTTGGCTCATTGATAATTCTTAATACGTTTAAACCAGCAATAGTACCAGCTTCTTGAGTTGCTTTTCTTTGCGCATCATTGAAGTACGCAGGAACTGTAATAACTGCATCAGTTACAGGTGCTCCTAAATACTCTTCTGCATCAGCTTTTAATTTTCCTAAAATTTTTGCAGAAATTTCTTGTGGAGTATATACTTTATCAGCAATTTCAACAGCTGCTGCACCATTTCTATCAACGATTTTGTATCCAACTTTTGATTGTGCTTCTTTAGCATTTTCTTCATCCATCATAAGACCCATAATTCTTTTAATAGAATAAATAGTTTTTTCAGGATTTGTAATAGCTTGTCTTTTTGCTGGATCACCAACTAAAACCTCACCTTTATCAGTGAATGCTACGATTGATGGAGTAGTATTTTTACCCTCTTTATTAGAGATAACTTTTGCTTCTCCATTTTCATAAACTGCCATACAAGAGTTTGTTGTACCTAAGTCAATTCCAATTACTTTGCTCATTTTTTTTCCTTATCAAATTTTTATTTTTGTTTTCAAATATACATTTTAAAATCTATTAGTTTTATGACATTCCGGTCAATCCTCAAAATATAAAAGTTCTATTTTGAGGATAGTTCAAGGCGGGCAAAAAATTTAAGGGAGGAACTTACTTTCAGTAAGTGAGTCTCTTAAATTTTGCAGACCAACGCCGAAATATTCCAAAAGAGGACTTTTATCTATTTTTTACAGATGCTTACCATTGCTGGTCTTAATAATCTCTCTTTTAATTTATAACCCTTTTGAAGCTGTTGAACTATTTGTCCATCTTCATGATCAGGGCTATCAATTTGCATTACTGCATCATGGAAGTTTGGATCAAACTCACCATCTGTTTCTACTACTGAAATATCATGTTTTTCAAATGCTGTATAGAAGTTTTTGATTGTTAATTCAACACCTTCTTTTAACTTTCCAAGTAACTCTTCAGCTGGCATATCTTTTGATGCTTCCTCAGCAGCTAAAGCCATTTCTAAAGTATCAATTGGAGCTAATAAGTCTTTTGCAAACTTTTCACTTGCATAATCAATAGCTGCATATTTTTCTCTTTCTAGCCTTTTTTTGATATTTTCAAAATCTGCATGAACTCTTAAATACTTATCTTCTGATTCTTTTAATTTAGCTTCTAATTGAGCTATTTTTTCTTCAGGGCTTAACTCTTTTTCTTCATTTACTTCTTTTGTTTCCTCAGAAGCTTCTTGAGTCTCTTGCTCTTCAACAATTTCTTCGTTTAAAACTTCGTCTTTTTTTTCTTCACTCAATTTCTTCTCCTATTATTAAAAGCTTATTATTTTTTTATAAAAGAACTCATAATCTTTTGCAAGTTCTCCAATTACTAACATTTTCACATCTTTACCTTCAATGCTACACGTATGACAAATACCAATATAATCTTGAGGTAAAAGATTTTCGAAATATAATCCTTCTTCTACCTTATTTAAAATTTCACCTTTTAAAAAACTATCAATTGTCATTTCATCAAAGTTATAACTTAAAGCTAAATTTAAAAACTCTTTGTAATTAAAAACTTCAAAGTTAGAGTTTTGCAATGTATAAATAATTGCATTATAAACTTCATACGCGCCTACATCTTTTGAGATTTTTAAAATATCTTTTAAAGATAAACTTATCATATCTTTTAAAAATCTATAAAGTGCATTAGAATATTTTACATTTATCGCAAATGAAGTAAACTCTAATATCATATATTTATCTTCAACATTTATAATATTTTGCAGTAAATCAGAGTCTTCTTTTTTTAAAAATACAGTAACTCCTACTTGAGATGCATAATATTGTAAAGCTTTTAAATTAATTTCAGAAATCTTAAAATTTAACTTACTTTTCCAATATTGTTTTAAAGCTTCTGTAGTTGGAGTTCTTCCACTACTAATATGCTCTTGTGCTAAAAATCCCTCATCACCTAATTTTTTAAAGTATCCTCTAATTGTTGCAGGCGAATAAGTTATATCATACATTGATTTAAGTTGTGTAGATCCAATTGGTTCTAAATGTTCAATATATGCTCTAATGATAGACTGTAGTAAAAACTCTTTTTTATCAATCATAATTCTTTACCATTTTTTAATTTTTAGCACTCGTTCTCTCAAACTGCTAAAGAATTATAACTTATTGAGTGTATCTTTGTCAAGTGTTATTTTGAAAAATTTTTAAAATTTTTTATATTTTTTAGAATAAAATTTCTTAACATTTAATGTAACATATCCCACTTATTATACACTTTGGTAGCCATTTTTAAGAATAGTTTTAATTTTTATATGCTAAATTAATGATTAATTGTAATTTTTATACAATTTTTATGTAATTAATTGTAATGGCTACAGTTTGATTATTTATCTATATCTGATATAATTATTCTATGTACTTTGTTACATCTAATTTATATAAAAAACTAAAGGAGAAAAAATGAGAAAAATTGCTACGGCTGCTTTATTAGGAGCACTTACAATTCCAGCATTTGCTGCTGAGTTTATTACTATTGGTACTGGTGGTGTTACAGGAACTTACTATCCAACAGGTGGTGCTGTTTGTAGATTAGTTAATAAATACAAGAAAGAAACTAAGATCAGATGTTCTGTTGAATCAACTGGTGGTTCTGTTTATAATATTAATACTATTAAAAATGGAGAATTAGACTTTGGTATTGCACAATCTGATGTTGTTTACCAAGCTGCACAAGGTACAAAGAAATTCAAAGGAAAGCCAGTTAAAAACTTAAGATCAGTTATGGCTATTTATCCTGAATTATTTACATTAGTTACTAGAAAAGATGCAAATATCAATGGTGTTATGGATCTTAAAGGTAAAAGAATCAACTTAGGAAATCCAGGTTCTGGAAATGAAGCTACTGCTTTAGCATTATTTAAAGCTGTTGGTATGTCTAAAGATGATTTAAAATTTGCAGGTGCTTTAAAAGCAGCTGAAATGCCAGATGCATTAAGAGATAATAAAATTGATGGTTACTTCTACATGGTAGGTCACCCAACTGCAAATATTAAAGATGCTTCAAACTCTGTTGATGTAAAAATCACACCTTTAAAAGGTGATAAAGTTGATGCATTAGTTAAAGCTAATCCATATTTTGCACAAGCTGATGTTCCAGGTGGAATTTATAAAGGAAACCCAGAAGGTACACCTACATTTGGTGTTAAAGCTGTATTAGTTTCAAGTACTGATGTTAGTGATAAAGCAGTTTATACTGTTGTTAAAGCTATCTTAGAAAACTTCGATGCTTTCAAAAAATTACACCCTGCTTACGCAAATATCACAAAAGAATCTTTATTAGATGGTCTTTCTGCTCCAATGCATGAAGGTGCTAAAAAGTACTTCAAAGAAGCTGGAATTTTAAAATAATTCCTCTCTACTCAAGGGCTTAGGCCCTTGAAACCTAATTTTTATACGCCATTTAAAACACAATTTGGATGACGTATGACAATAATATAATTATTAAAGGATTTACTATGGCTATTTATGAAGAGAAGCCTCATAAACTTAGTGAATTAGAAGAAGAGCAGGCACATGAAACCGAAGCCGTAGTTAATGAACTTGAAGGACAAAGAGTCTTTGGTTCAGAACACTATGAGTTTTGGTTAATTTCTGTTATTGCTTTAAGCTGGTCACTATTTCAATTATATATCGTATTAGAACCAATTAATTCTACTATTACTAGATCTGTACACTTATCATTTGCTATTGTATTAGCATTTTTAATCTACCCAATGTTTAGAAAACCTTATTTTCTTAAAAAAATTAGATGGTTTGGATATACATTTGCGGCAGTTGGTTTAGGAACAGCTTCATATATTGCTGTTTTTTATGAAGATTTATCATTAAGACCGGGAGATTATACACTTGTAGATATTTCTATTGCTCTTTTAGCTATTGTAATCTTATTAGAAGCAGGTAGAAGAGTACTTGGTTTTGCTCTTAGTTTAATTGCTATTATATTTTTGGCTTATGATGTTTTAGGTCCTTATATGCCTGAAATGATTATCCATAAAGGTGCTTCATTAAATAAACTTGCTGGACACATGTTCTTAACAACTGAAGGTATTTTTGGTGTTCCTCTTGGAGTATCTGCTGGATTTGTTTTCCTTTTTGTACTTTTTGGTGCTTTATTAGATAAAGCAGGTGCTGGTGAGTACTTTATTAATTTAGCATTTGCTATGCTTGGTAAATATAGAGGTGGTCCTGCAAAAGCTTCTGTTGTTGCATCAGGATTTACTGGTATTATTTCTGGTTCTTCTATTGCTAATACAGTTACTACTGGTACATTTACGATTCCTTTAATGAAGAAGGCTGGATTTAGGCCAGAACAAGCAGGTGCAGTTGAAGTTGCCTCTTCTACAAATGGTCAATTAATGCCTCCTGTTATGGGTGCTGCTGCATTTATTATTGCTGAATTTTTAGGTATGGCATATACAGATGTAATTGTTGCTGCATTTATTCCTGCTTTTGTTTCTTATTTTGCACTATTTTATATTGTTCATTTAGAAGCATTAAAATTAGGTCTTAAGGGTATGGATGATGAGGACTTACCTCCAAAATGGAAAACATTTGCACAAGGTGTTCACTATTTAGTTCCTATATTCTTCTTAATGTATACTCTAATGGTATTAAGAGAAAGTGCTGCAAGTGCTGCGTTTAATGCTATTATGTTATTAATGTTATTAATGGTTGTACAACATCCATTTAGAGCTTTCCTAGCAAAAGAGAAATTAACAAAAGAGATTTGGTTATCTGGATTTGTAGATATTTTAGCAGGTATGATTAGTGGTGCTAAAAATATGGTTCCTATTGCAATTGCTACTGCTTTAGCAGGTATTGTTGTTGGATCTATTACATTAACAGGTCTTGGTCAAGTATTATTAGAAGTAATTGAAACATTATCAGGTGGAAATATCTTTATTATTCTATTCTTAGCAGCATTTGTATCATTAGTATTAGGTATGGGATTACCTACAACTGCTAACTATATTGTAATGGCATCATTAACTGCACCTGTAATTTTAATTCTTGCACAAGATAATGGATTCTTAATTCCAGCCATTGCTGCACACTTATTTGTATTCTACTTTGGTATTTTAGCTGATGATACCCCACCTGTTGGTCTGGCCGCTTATGCTGCTGCTGGTTTAGCAAAAGCAGATCCAATTAAAACAGGTATTCAAGGGTTTAAATATGATATTAGAACAGCGATTTTACCATTTATGTTCTTCTTCAACCCAGAGTTATTATTAATATCAGGTGTTGATGCGATGAACCCAGCAGATCCAAAAGGATGGATTTGGATTACTAATCCAGTTGAAATTTTAGTAATATTTACTACTGCGTTTATTGGTATGGTTGCATTCTCTTGTTTCACACAAGGATATTTTGTAACAAGAACAAATATAATAGAAAGATTTATATTCCTATCAATCGTTCCATTTATGTTCTTACCAAAAATAGTAGAATCATTCTTACATTTACCATCTCATTATATATCTTATGCCATAGGTATAGGTATATTTGCCGTTCTTTACTTTTTACAAAAAGCAAAAAGTAAAGCACAAAAAGTCTCAGTTTACGAATCTGAACTATAAAAAAAGGCAAAGAGTCTAACTCTTTGCCTTTTTTTTATTTTATAAAAGGTTTTTCTATTATATACCCATAACCTTTATGAGAAATTACAAAATCATCTTCTATAATTTTATCTTTTAATCTTTTCATTACTGTTCTAAAAGCAGAATCGTTAGTTTCAATATCACCCCAAACTTCTTCTTTAAAAGTCTCAACTGAAACAACCTCTCCTAAATTCTTTGTTAACACTACTAAAATATCAGATTCTTTTTTTGAAAGTTTTACAATATTTTCTTGGTTATATAATTTATTGTTAGATAGATTATATGTATATGTTTTATTTAACTCTATTAAATCACTATTTTTAGAAGTATCTTTTTTGTCTTCTAATACTTCATTTTTAGCTTTTTGAAGCATTTCCATCATATTATCAATATTTAAAGGTTTAACAAAATATCCCAATACCCTTAAATTGATTAATTTTAAAAGATCTTCTTCATTTTTATGGGCACTTACAATTATAAACCTTTGAGAAGGTACAAGTTTTAATATTTCTTCTATCATATCCATACCATTTTTATTAGGCATTTTAAGGTCAGTTAATACTAAATCGAACTCTTTATTAACTTGGATATTTTCTTTTATTATAGAATAGCCTTCTTCTCCATCATTTGCAACTATAACTTCATCAAATATAGTATTTAAATAAAATGCAAGAGTTTTTCTTGCTACATCTTCATCCTCAACCAATAATACTCTTGTTTTATATTCGCTCATTTTCTTCTTCCAACTCTTGTAATGTTATAAATAACTAGCATTATAACAAATTCTTTATTAAGCTCCTAATGTTATAATAAACTCTACGCCATCAGCTTTATTAAAGACTTCTATTTTACCTTTCATGTTTTTCTCTATAATTATCTTTGACATATAAAGACCGATACCTGTTCCTTGATTCTCAAATTTTGTTGTAAAATAAGGTTCAAACATTCTTTCAAGAACATCTTTTTGAACATTTCCACAGTTATTTGAAATTGAGATTTTTATATCATCTTCTTTTTTAATTTCTATATATACCTTAGGATTAAAATTAAGTTCTTTCTTTTTAACAATTGCAGCATCAACTGCATTATTTAATATATTAACTATTACTTGTTCAAACTCATTTTCATAATTTTCAATCTCAATATCATCACCTACAACTACAAGTTCAACACTATTTTGTTCAAAAGAAGTAGCAACAATTTTAGAACTTTGTATTATTGAAGTTTTAATATCAAATATTCTTTTATCTTTTGTTGGTTGATAAAAATTCCTAAAATCATCTATTGTTTGGCTCATATAATCAATTTGAAGTTTAGCACTAGCAACAGATTCATTTAAATCTTCTTTTGTAAAGTTTTTAAAATTATCTCTAATAAAATGTAACAATAAATTTATATTATTTAAAGGTTGTCTCCATTGATGTGCTATATTTCCAAGCATTTCACCCATTGAGGCCATTTTATTTTGTTGAATTAACATTCTATCTTTCTCTATATTTTTTTCTACTTCTTCTTTCACTCTTACTTTAAGATCTTCTTCATTCATTTTTATTTTAGTAATATCGTTTAAGTAACCATATAAAGAGGTAACCTGTCCATAATCATTTTTAACTAAAATAGTTCTATTATAAACCCATTTTATATTTTTTTGTTTATCAATTACTCGGTGTATACTAGTGAAAGATTTCTCATCATTACTTATAGCTTTAATAATTCTATTTTTTAATTTTAAAATATCTTTTTCATAAACAAAATTGAAAAATGCTTCATCACTTTCTATAAATTCTAAAGGACTATATCCATAAGTTTCAATACTTTTAGATACAAATTTTACAGTTAAGTCTTCATTGTTTTGCCATCTAAAAATTACAATTCGCCCAAATTCAGTTAAAAGCTCTACATCTCTTAATTCTTTAGTTAAATTCATCCTATCATCAATATCCATTGACATCATAAGCATTCTGCTTTCATTTTCATCAATAAAAGCCTTTCCTCTAACTAAAATCCACTTATAATCCCCTAGTTTATCTTTTAGTCTATATTCACAAATAAAATGCTCTGTTTTTCCCTCAACATGTTGGCTAAACTTTTTTAGAACTTCTGGTTTATCTTCTTCATGAACTAAAGTAAGCCACTCTTTAAAGTTTTGTATTTCATCTCTTTTATAGCCAAACATATCAAGCCATTTATTAGAAAAGAAAATTTTATTAGTCTTTAAATTTATATCCCATAGTCCATCATTTGAAGCTATAATTGCTAATTCATATCTATCTTTCCATTTTGAAAGTAATAAATTTTTTCTCTCTAATCTTTTGTTATATCTATTAAAAATACTATTAATAAACCTACCAAAAATATTTGCAGTTGTAATAAGTAAGATTGCAATAAATAAAATTAGAAAAATTCCTATAAGCATTTTATTTTCTTGATCTAGTTTTATTTTTCTTTTTTTACTTTCAAAATGATTATTTTTAACAATAACTTTATAGTTGTATTTAGGGAAAGTATAAATATAAGCATTGTTATCTAATAAATCAAATCGACTTATATCTTTTACTAAAATTTTTTTATTTTTACCATTATAGTTATAAACAACTTTTTCATTTATATCATAAAAAACAAAATGTGCTTTCTCTTCTAATTTACTTGAGTTAGATATAGAGTTTAAAATTGCTTGTTTTGTTAAGGCTTTTAAATCATCTACTTTAGAGAATACTCCTAGCATTAAACCATTTGGATTAATAAAGTTAAAATAAGATAATCTAACTTCTCTTTTCTGATTATCTATCCAATATGTCATATTATCATTACTATTATATTGAATATTTTTAAGCATAAAATGATTAAACTTTTCAGATACTATTTTAGAATTTGTTTGTTTACGTAGGTACTCCAAAATATTATGACCGTGTAATACTTTATATTTAATTGCATCAAAAAGTATAAACTCTACATTTTGTGTTTGTTCTAAATTATACATATAATTTTCAAGAATTTGATAATCAATCGCTTTATTACTTAATAAAAAAGACCTTGTATAACCTTTTAATTCATAAACATATTTTATAAGATTATTTTCTTGTGAGTCAATTTTTTCACTTCTTTTTATATTGATTAAACTTATATAATCACTTAAAATGTTTTGATTATAAAAATTTTCACTCTGCACTAAAAGTTTTATTTTATTTACTTCTTGATGTTTATAAAATAAATAAACTACAAAAGAAGAAAAGATTGCTAAAATTATTACAAAAATTAAAGGAGTATATACAATTTGATTTTTTATATCAGATAAGGTGTAAAACTTTTTCTTTCTAAAAACCATTTTTACTCCTATTTTAATACTTAATTTTTGCCAGATAAAGACCATTTGCCAAAGCAGGAACTTTATATAAATGCTTTTTTAAACTTAACTGTTCAACTAAATCTTTTTTACTTAGTTTACCTCTTGATATTTGAAGCAAAAATCCAACCATTAATCTGATTTGTGAGCGTAAATAAGAGTTTGCTTCAAACCTAAAAACATAAACATCTTTATATTTATAAAAAGATGCGTTGAAAACTTCTCTTACAGTAATATCTTTATCACTTCCCATTTTATGAAAATATTTAAAATCATGTACACCTATAAACTCTTTTATTGCGTCATTTATAAGTTGTTCATTTATTTTAGGCTCATAAGTTATATACTTACTATTAAATGGATTTGTAGGTTTTGTACTTACTAAGTATCGATAAACTCTTTTTTTTGCATGAAACCTAGCATGAAAATCATTATTTACTTTTGAAATATGATTTATTTTTATTGAATTTGGTAATTGGTGATTTAAAACTTCTTTTAGTTTTTCAAGATTTTCCCAAAAAGAAGGAACTTGACAATTGAAAACCTGCCCTGTTGCATGAACTTCTTTATCAGTACGTCCACTTAAAATAATCTTCGTATCAATATTTATTCTTTTAAATACTTTTAAAAGTTCATCTTCAATAGTTCCACCCTCAGGCTGTTTTTGAGAACCTTTATATATTGAACCATCATAAGAAATATTAAATTTTAAATTCATAAACTAATACTCTTTTTTTACTGTTTTACTATAAATATAATATGTCCCTACTAACCAAATTAAAGGAAGAATATATAAACTGTGAAGCTCTAACTCCTTACCTAAAGGCTTAGCTATTACATAATAAATCACAACAGCAATTAAAGAATACATTACAGCTTTATTTTTTTCATATCTTGGATTAAAATATCCAAAAGCTATTACTAAAAACAATGAAATAGTAGGAAAAATAGATGTTAAAATAAAAAAAGTAAAGTCATCAATATCTTCACCTTTTTTTATTTTCACTTTCCAGTAATTATAAGTTGTTGTAAATTGCCCCATTCTGCTGTTTGCTATAGAATCATTAATTAACATTGATTCAAAATTAACTTGATTTATTTCTTTTTCATCAATAAAAAATGCTTTTCCATTATCTAATTTAAAAGATAAATCTCCTTTATCATTTTTAAGTACTGCTGATTGACTTATGATAAATTGATCTTTTTCATTTTGTGTTTTAAATAGCTTTATTTGTTCATAAGTTTTATCATCTTTATTTTGAATATAAATTAACCAATCACCAAACTTTTGACCAAATTCACTTGCTTTAATATTAAAATTAGCCTCTTTCTTTTTCACATCTAAAAACTGTTTTGTTAGAAATTTAGTTTTAGGGATAAGACCTATAGAAACAACTATTAAACTAATTGATAATAGTATTGTTAAAGGAGCAAAAACTCTCATTACTTTTAAAGGATTCAATCCAAAAGATGTAATAACAGTAAGCTCATATTCACTTGCTAATTTAGATAAAGTAATTACAAGTGAAATAAAAAAAGATATTGGCACTGTATAAAATACAATTTGTGGAACAACATAAGTGTATAAAGTAAATAACTCAAAAAAGTTTATTGTAATTATTGATGTCAATGAGGCGATTTTTACTAAAAATACAACAGATGTAATAAAATAAAGTCCAAAAAATATTGGGAAAAAAGTAATTGCTAACTGAGAATATAAATATTGTTTTAATTTCAAATATTAACCTTTAAAAAATCTTCTAATACAAAAAAGTACTCAACATAAAAACCTAAAACTAAATAAGGAATAAATGGTGTTTGAATATCTTTTTTTATAAAACTTGAATAAATTGCTGGTATTATAGCAAAAATTGAAGCTAAAAACACTGCAATTATTGCAGCCTTTACTCCAATAATAACTGCTATCATGGCTAAAATTGGGATATCCCCCTCACCTAAGGCTTCTTGGGTTTTCAAACTTTCATCTTTTAAAATTTTTGATTTAATATTTTGAACATAAAAAGTTAACACAAAATTTAATAAAACAAAAGCACCTGCAAAAATAAATGCACTTTTAAAAGCTTCTAATATAGGTTGTTTTGTAACAAAAAATGATAGTACTAATACTAAAAGTAAAAGATAATCAGGTACAGCTTTATATTTAAAATCAATAAACGATAAAGTAATAAGAACATAAGAAAGAAGTATAAAAATGTAAAACTCATAAGAAAGTGAAAATTTCACAAAAAAAGCCAAAGTAAGACAAGCACTTAATAACTCAACTATAAAATAAGAAAAAGGAATTTTTTCTTTACAAAAGGCACACTTTGCTTTTAAAAAAATATAAGATAGTAAAGGAATATTATAATACCAAGGAATAATTTTTTTACAAGAAGGACAAAAACTTCTTGGGCTTACAACTGATATATTTTTTGGAAGTCTTGAAATAAGAACATTTAAAAATGAACCTATAACCGCTCCAAAAATAAAACTAAATAGCTCCAAATCTTCTCTCACGAGAGTTAAAATCACTTATAATATCATCTAACTCATGTTTTGTAAAATCTGGCCAATAAGTTTGAGTAAAGAACATTTCAGCATAAGCATTTTGCCATAATAAATAGTTTGAAAGCCGAACTTCTCCACTTGTTCTAATCATTATATCAACATCAGGAATACCTGCTGTATCTAAGCATGATTCAAGATTTTCTTCTGTTACATCTAAAGCTTTTTCATTTAATTTTTTAATAGCTCTTATAATTTCATCTTTTGAACCATAATTTAAAGCAAGTACTTGTGTTAAACCTGTAGATTTAGAAGTTTTTTCTTCAGTTGTTTTTATTGTTTCTTGAAGTTTTTTAGAAAATCTACTCAAATCTCCAATTGCTTTAAATCTAACATTATTTTTTAAATAAACTTCTAACTCATTTTTTAAATATTTATCTAAAAGCTTCATTAAAAACTCTACTTCAAGTTTAGGACGTTTCCAATTTTCAGTTGAAAAGGCATATAAAGTAAGAAATTTTACTCCAATATTATTACAATATTTTGTAATGCTTCTTACAACTTTAGCACCTTCTTCATGACCTGCTGTTCTTTTAAGACCTTTACTTTTTGCCCATCTACCATTACCATCCATTATTATGGCAATATGAGTTGGAATCTTTAGTTCATTAGTCATTTTCTATAAACTCATTTTGTAATTTATCTAAAATTCCCATTGATATTGCTAATTTTTCGCCTCTAAATGAAAATGATGTATCTTTTAAAATAAGTTCAATATCATTTGTATCTGAACCAAAATTGTTCTCTTCATTTAAAATATTTAAACAAACTGCATCAAGATTTTTGTTTTCTAACATTGAAGAAGCAGAATTTAAAGCTGTTGTCTCATCCATTTCAGCTTTAAAGCCTACACTTATCATTTCACTTTTATCAAGAGAACTTAAAATATCAATATTCTTTTTAAGCTCTAAGTTCCAAGACTCTCCAATCATTTCTTTTTTCATTTTTCCCTCTTGTGGGAACTTAGGAACATAGTCACTAACAGCTGCTACCATAAATAAATAAGGTCTCTTTTGAATAAGTTCAGGCCTTGAATCATCCATTAATGTAGTTTTTGTTAGAACGCCTTTTTTAGCAACTCTTACTGAATCAACTAAGTATTCATACATTTCTTGTGAACTTTGTACAGGTATCAGATGAATATCACTTGGCAAGTTTTCATGACCTCTTGAACTAACTAAACAAACCTCTGCACCTTTTAAGTAAAGTGCCATTGCTAAAGAAGAAGCCATTTTTCCAGAAGAGAAATTTGATAAGTATCTTACATCATCAATTTTTTCAAGTGTTCCACCCCCACTTAATACAACTTTTCTATTTACCCAGTATTCATCTTGTAATAATTGTTTTGCTGTTGCATAAAAAATAGCCTCAGGATCAGCCATAGCACCATCACCTACATCTTTACAAACAAGCTCTTTTGTTTGAGTTTGAATAATTTCAAAATTACAAAGTTTAAGCATTTTCATACTAGCTTGAGTTATAGGATTTCTTAGCATATTTGTATTAGCAGCAGGAGCTAAAAGCTTCATTCTTGGATATGCAAGAGCTACCTGAGTTAATAAATTATCTGCTATTCCATTTGATAGTTTATTAATTGTATTTGCACTACAAGGAGCTATTACAAAAATATCAGACCATTTACCAATATCAATATGATTATAATCTTGACTTTTATCCCAATTTTCATTTTGCTCATCTAAAACTTTACTTTGAGAAATAGCTTCAAAAGTTATAGGTGAAATAAATTTTTTGGCACTCTCAGTCATAATTACTCTTACTTTTGCACCTGCTTTTATATACAATCTTATTAAATCTAAGGCTTTATAAATTGCAATAGAACCAGTAACTGCAACTAATATTTTTTTGTCTTTTAGTAACATTTATCTTCTTTTATTTCTTTTTTTCAAAATGTTTATAAAAGTAACCTTCAACTGCTCTTTTTTTAGCTCTTGTAGTATAAAGTTGGCCACTTTTTACATCTTGTGTAACTGTTGAACCTGCACCGATTATTGTATCATCTTCAAGTGTTACAGGTGCAACTAACTGTGTATCTGAACCTACAAATACATTTTTACCTATAATAGTCTTATATTTATTAATTCCATCATAATTACAAGTAATTGTACCACAACCTATATTTGTTCCCTCATCAATTTCACAATCTCCAAGGTATGTTAGATGTCCTGCTTTAACACCATTTAATTTTGCTTTTTTAGTCTCAACAAAGTTACCAATATGAGTAGAATTTAGTTCACTTCCTGGTCTAATTCTTGCCATTGGCCCAGCATCACTATCAATTAAAATTGAATCCTCTATTACTGTATTTGTTTTAATATGAGAATTTACAATTTTTGTATTTCCTAAAAGTGTTACTCCATTTTCTAAAATAGACTCACCCTCTATTTGAACACCCTCTTCTATATAAATAGTATCAGGTAATCTCATAATAACACCAGCTTTTAAAAACTCTTTTTTTATTCTATTTTGATGAATAACTTCTGCATCAGCTAGTTCAACCTTTGAATTAACTCCTTTGAAGTTTTCTTCATTTACTGCTAAAGGCTTTAATGTTTTACCTTCATTTATTGCCATTTCAATTAAATCTGTAATATAGTACTCTTTTTGAGCATTCTCATTTGAAAGTTTTGGAAGATTATCTAATAAAAATTTAGTCTCAAACTGATAAATCCCTGCATTTGCAGTTGTAACTGCTAATTCTTCTAAAGATGCATCTTTTTGTTCAACTATTTTTTTAACATTTCCATTTTCAACAATAACTCTTCCATATCCATCAGCACTATCAAGCTCTAATACTGACATTACAATAGTTGCATTAATATCAAATTTCTTAAGTTCATCTGCTTGAATTAATGGCATATCTCCATTTAAAACCAGTGTTTGTTCATATTTAGGAGTTATTCCCATAACAGCCCCACCAGTACCTGGATAATTTTTATGATCTTGAATTACATAATTAATATTTTCAAAATATTTTTCCATCTCACTTTGAACTCTTTGAGCTTGGTGGTATAAAACAACAGTTATATCATCACTTAATTTTAAAGCTTCTTTTATTGAATAATACAACATTGGTTTTCCAGAAATTTCATGTAAAACCTTAGGCTTTTGAGATTTCATTCTTGTACCAGCACCAGCAGCTAAAATAATGATTGACTTATTGTTCATATAAATTATCCTTTTAAAACTTCGTTTACTTCTTTAATTAAATTTTCTGCAACTTCTCTTAATGATTGTCGCATTTTATCATCACTAATATTACTTTTTAATAATTTGAGAAGATTTTTTTCTTTATCTTTAAAAAACTGTGCCACTTTTTTACTTTTTGGGTTTTTATTATACATTAAAACTCCAGAAGCAATTAGTGCTACAACTAACTTTACATGACCAAAAATTGCTGCATAGTTTAAAAGTGTAAAACCTGCATTATCAGGTTCATTCATATTAGCCCCTGCTGCAATTAACCATCTAGCTATTTTATAGTTTCCACTCCATTGAGTATGATGTAAAGCTGTTCTTCCTTGTTTATCTTTTATATCTAAATTTGCTTTTTTAGTTAATAGTTTTTCAACAAGTTCTAAATCATCTGCAATTACTGCTTTATGAAAAACAGTTCTTCCATCTTTATCTTGAACTTCAACATTTACTCTAAACTTTAAGAAAAATACTAATCTTTCAAAAAAACGTTCTCTTGCTTCTTTTATTTTAATTTTTGAACCTGCTTCAACCATAATTGATAAAGGAGTATTTCCATCTTTATCTTTTATATTTGGATTAATCCCATAGTTTAGTAAAGTTTTTATTAATTCAAAATGATTATATTTTACTACATCAAATAAAACATTTTGCCCATCACTTCTTACTGCATCTAATTTGGGCTTTAAAGGTAACAGCTTCTTTAATAAAATCAAATAACCCTTTGGTTCGGCTTCATCATTTTGTAATAAGTTTTCTGTTTTATAAACCTTCTCTATTAAATAATCAAAAGCTGTTTTCTCATTTTCATCTTTGATATTAATATCAATACCCTTTTCAACCAAAAAGTTAATCATTTTAAAGTTTGGATAGCCTTTTATTATTTCTCTAAATAATACTGTTTGACCTTTTTCATCTTTAGTATTTATATTAGCACCACTATTCAATAAGAACTCAATATTTTCATAGTTTTGTTTTTCAATCTCTTTTGAAAGTGTAGTATTACCTTCATCATCAAATCTATCTACTAAAAGTCCATTTTTAATTAAAAAAGAAGCAATATCCAAATAGTTTTTTTCAGGCTTAACAACTACATATTTTCCTTCTAGGTCTTGTGATTTTAATTTTTGTAACTCTAAAATATATAAAATCTCATCTAGTATAGTTCTATTACTTTTATCAAAAGTATTTAGATCTATGCCTTTTTTAATTAAAAGTGTAAGCAAATCAATATTTTCTTCACCCTGCAAAATTGCGTTGAAAAGTACAGTTTGTCCATTTATATCTTTTTTATTAATATCTATCCCATTTAAAATAAGTGTTTTTGCTATGTCAGAGTCTTCTTTTAAAACAGCAGGATATAAAACTGTTTGTTCATTCTCATCTAAAAGATTGATATCATCAATATTATGTATTACTTCTTTTACAATATCTATATTTCCACCTTCTACAGCATCATATAAAACTGTTTTATTGTAATTATCTTTTAAATTGTATTCAGGATTATAGTTCATTAGAACTCTAAAAGTTTTATAGTCCCCTTCTAGTGCAACATCTTGAAGAATAGTTCTATTTGAAGAATTTTTAGTATTTACAGAACATCCATTATCAAGTAAAAATCTTATCATCATTCCATCAGCTCTTGATACAGCTTCTGCTAAAACAGTCTTTCCATACTCATCTTCAATGGAAACATCAATATTATTTTCTAAGAGTATTTTAATAGCATCAATTTTTCTTTTTGCTACAAGAGAAAAAAGGATTGTTCGTCCTTTTTCATCAACTTGATTCAAATCTATACCATTATCTATTAGCTTTTGAACTTTGCTAGTATCTATATTGCTTTTTAGTAGCTCTTTTTGAAAAGTATCATAATCACTACCTTTAAACAATTTTATCATGGCATATATTCCTTTTAGTTTTTGTATATCTTTATAATTTACATATTTTATCTAAATGTGTTGTTTTTTCTACTTAAAAGTATCTCTATTCCTCCGTCTTTCATATACTCTTTTTTTATTATTTTTGTTATTAAATGTTTTATTTTGAGTCTTTTTAAAGTTATTATTTACATCTTGAACTAAATTAGACTTTAAAGTTTGTTCAATAAATGAATTAAAAGAGTTTCTTAAAATATAAGCTTTATCATGATCAGGAAAAATCTCTGGCATCTTATAAGAAAGCCATAAATATAGAGATATTTTTTTTACTTCATCTTCAACTAAAAGTAAATCCCTTTGAGTAATTGCATTTTTTTTAGGAAGAGTGATTGAAGGTCTATATCTACAAACTTTTTTTCTAATAACAGCTGCGATATATGCTTGATAAGCTTGTAAAATAATTGGAGATTTAGTCGTAATTGGAGCTTGTGCTAATAAATATTTATCTTCAAGCTTTAAATTATGCCTTGAATCTACAATTTTTGAAGCTTCTAGCATTGAGGAAATATTTGAAGCAATAAAAGGACCACTAAAAGACATATTTTTCGCAAAATATATTAAAGTTTTTGTTAAAGATTTTGTTTTAATATGACTGGCTAAACCTTCTAATTGTGCCGCATTTATTTTCACTTTAAAAGGAGGTTTAATTGTTTTTATAGGCTTTTTATATTCATTTTGAATATGTTTTAAAACATCTCTTCTAGTTGCACCTAAAAGTCCAGCTTCAAAATGTCCATATCTTCCTGCACGTCCTGCAATTTGAACTATTTCATTTACTGTTAGTTTTCTTCTACTTACACCATCAAACTTTGTATCTGTTGTAAATAAAATAGTATGAATTGGAAGATTTAATCCCATTGCTATTGCATCTGTCGCAATTAAAATATCACTTTGATTTTCTCTAAAGCGTCTTGCTTCATCACGTCTTACCTCAGGAGATAGATTTCCATAAATTACTGAAACCCTGTATTTTTTTTGTAACTTTTGCTTTAATTTTAAAACATCTGCTCTTGAAAATGCAATAAGTGCAGTACCACTACTTAAATTATCTAAAGATGTATGTCTTTGCATAACATCCAAAGGTGTTTTTCTTTTATGTTTTACAACTTTAAGTTCTTCACCTAAATAAGAAGCTATTTTTTTAACTGCTTCTAAAGCATTTACACTTCCTGTCATAATAACTTTTTTAGAAGGAACTCCAATAATAGCATTAACCCATGCCCAACCTCTATCTGTATCATCAAGCATTTGGACTTCATCAATTATTGCTACATCAACATCCAAATCAAAATCAAGCATTTCTATTGTTGAGCAAACATGAGCAGCTTCTTCATTGAAGATTTGCTCTTCTCCTGTGACTAAACTTGCATCTATATTAGAAGCTTTTAAATCTTCATAACCTTCTAATGCTAAAAGCCTTAATGGTGCTAAATATAATCCTGAATTTGCTTGCTTTAATTCTTTCATAGCATTGTAAGTTTTTCCTGAGTTTGTAGGTCCTACGTAAAACTCTAATTTTCTGTTTAAACTTCGCGCTAAAGGGTAAAGCTCTTTTAAATCACAATTTAATAATGTGTGTAGTTGTTCTTGCCAATTTTCTTTCATGGGCGTATTATAGTAAATACTATATAATATCGTATTAAATAAAAGAGGATAATTGATGAATTGTGAATATTTTGGCAAATGTGGTTCATGTACACTGTATGACAAAACTTATGAAGAACAACTAGAAATAAAAATAAAAAGAGAAAAACAAAGATTTTCAAATTTTACAACTCAAGAGTTTGATATCATTAAAAGTGATGAAGAAAACTTTAGATATAGAGCAGAATTTAGAATTTGGAAAGACTTTGATAAAAATGATAAACCTACTTTATCTTATGCTATGACTAGTTTTGACAAAACTGCTTTACAAATAGATTCATGTCAAATCGTAAGTTTACAGATAAAAGAGCTTATGCCAAAACTTTTAAACGATATATCATCAAATGAAACAATGTCTTTTAAAATATATGCTATTGAATTCTTAGGTTCAACACTTAAAGATATGCTTGTAACTATTATTTATCATAGAAAATTAGATGAAGCTTGGAATGAAAAAGCAAAAGAATTAGAAAATAAATACAACATTAAAATTATGGGAAGAAGTAGAAAGCAAAAAGTCGTATTAAGTGCTGATTATATAAATGAAACACTACACATTAACAATCAAAATTTTCACTTTCAATATAAAGAAGGTGGTTTTACTCAACCCAATACAAAAGTAAATATAAAAATGATCGAATGGGTTCTTAATAATATTGAATCACAAGAAAAAGATTTATGTGAACTATACTGTGGTGGGGGGAATTTTACAATCCCATTAGCCACAAAATTTAGAAATGTTTTAGCCACTGAAATTTCAAAAACCTCAATAAATTCAGCTTTAAAAAATTGTGAATTAAACAATACTTCTAACATCAAATTTATTAGAATGAGTGCTGAAGAATTCGTAGAAGCACTTGAAGAAAAAAGAGAATTTACAAGACTTAAAGATGTAAACCTAAAAGAGTATGAATTTAGTACTATTTTTGTTGATCCACCAAGAGCTGGATTAGATGATTTAACAAGAGAACTTGTTACAAACTATAATCAAATAATTTATATTTCATGTAATCCTGAAACCCTTCATAGGGATTTAGAGGTTTTAAATAAAACACATAAAATAGAAAAATTTGCATTATTTGATCAGTTTGCATACACTAAACATATCGAATCTGGCGTTATTTTAAACAAAATTTAAACTTAGCTTAGATATTATTTATCATAATGTAATGTGTACTAAAAAAGGTATAAAATGAGAATTAATACAAACATAGCTTCACTACAAGCAAGAGAAGCTAATACAAATACAAATAAAACTTTAACAAACTCTTTAGAGAAATTAAGTTCAGGACTTAGAATCAATAAAGCAAGTGATGATGCTTCTGGTTTAGCTATTGCTGATAAATTAAGAACTCAAGCTAGTTCTCTTGGTCAGTCAATTTCAAATGGTAATTCTGCTATTGCTTTAACACAAATCGCTGATAAAGCTATGGCTGAACAATCTAATATTTTAGATATTGTTAAAACTAAGCTTATCCAAGCAGCTACTGATACTACATCATCAGAAGGTAGATCAGCAATTGGTAAAGATATTGATAAGCTATTAACACAATTAAATAATATCGCAAGCCAAACAAATTATAATGGTACATCATTACTTCAAGGTACAGCTGGAGATTCAGCAGTTAAGCTTACATTCCAAATGGGAGAAACTAGTACTGATACTATTTCAACTACATCAGGAGTAAGAGCAACTGTTTCAGGACTTGCTTTAAGTGGATTAAAATCTGGAGCAAATGCAGGTACTTCTGCTGGTGGATTTGATGCAGCAGGAGCTAGAGGATTCTTAGCGACAGTTGATAATGCATTAAATACTTTAAATGCTTGGAGAGCAGACTTCGGTTCTACTCAAAACCAATTAGAATCAGCTGTTAGAAACCAAATGACTCAGCAAACTAATATTAAAGCTGCTGAATCTGTTATTAGAGATGTTGATTATGCTGCTGAAAGTGCTAATTTCAACAAACAAAATATTATTTCTCAAGCTGGTACTTATGCTATGAGTCAAGCTAATAACGTACAACAAAATGTTATGAGACTACTACAGTAGTTTCATAATAAAAAATATATTTCAAAACTTCAACACATTTAGTCAAGGATTATTATGGAAAACTCTTCAATTCCAAGTGATATTTTAAAAATTCAAAAAAAACTAGCAACTTTTGAAAAAGGTTCTAGAAATCATAAAAAATATTTAAAAATACTTGCTAAACATGTAAAAAAACACAATATGAAAAGAAGAGTAACTAGTAATATCAAAACTATTGAAGCTGTTCAAAAACTAAGTAAAAATCAAGAAATAAATAATAAATAAGCAAAAAACTTTTTATAAAAATAAAATATACCTCTAAATATTTTTAATTTAATCTAATTTTAAGAATTGGTGTGTAATAATTAGATTATATAAAATTTAGGGAACAATTGTTTCCGAAGAGGTAAACCTCTATGCTCATTTAGGTGAGAATGTTTTAGGCTCCCGTGTCAGGGTAAATCTTTTTATCTCAAAAAAGGATTTATTATGAGAATTAATACAAATATTGCTTCTATGCAAGCACAAGAATCTGCAACAAATACAAATTATAGTTTAAAAAATTCATTAGAAAAACTTTCTTCTGGTTTAAGAATCAATAAAGCAAGTGATGATGCTTCTGGTTTAGCTATTGCTGATAAACTTAGAACTCAAGCTAGTAAAAATCAAGAAATAAATAATAAATAAGCAAAAAACTTTTTATAAAAATAAAATATACCTCTAAATATTTTTAATTTAATCTAATTTTAAGAATTGGTGTGTAATAATTAGATTATATAAAATTTAGGGAACAATTGTTTCCGAAGAGGTAAACCTCTATGCTCATTTAGGTGAGAATGTTTTAGGCTCCCGTGTCAGGGTAAATCTTTTTATCTCAAAAAAGGATTTATTATGAGAATTAATACAAATATTGCTTCTATGCAAGCACAAGAATCTGCAACAAATACAAATTATAGTTTAAAAAATTCATTAGAAAAACTTTCTTCTGGTTTAAGAATCAATAAAGCAAGTGATGATGCTTCTGGTTTAGCTATTGCTGATAAACTTAGAACTCAAGCTAGTTCAATTGGTCAATCAATTTCAAATGGTAACTCTGCTGTTGCTTTAACACAAATTGCTGATAAAGCTATGGCTGAACAGTCTAATATTTTAGATATTGTTAAAACTAAACTTATCCAAGCTGGTACTGATACTACGTCAGAAGAAGGTAGAACTGCTATTGGTAAAGATATAAATAAATTATTAGATCAATTAAATAATATTGCAAAACAAACAAATTATAATGGTACTAATTTACTTCAAGCATCTGATGGAACTAGTGCAACTGCCTTAACGTTCCAAATGGGTGAAACTAGTACTGATACTATTGCTACTACTGCTGGTGTTAAAGCAAATGTTTCAGGTTTAGGTTTAGAAGCAATTAAATCAGGTGCCGCTTCTGGTGGTGCAGCAGCTACATTCAGTGCTGGTGCAGCTAGAAGCTATATGGCAACTATAGATACAGCTTTAAATACTCTAAATGGATGGAGAGCAGACTTCGGTTCTACTCAAAACCAATTAGAATCAGCTATTAGAAACCAAATGACTCAGCAAACTAATATTAAAGCTGCTGAATCTGTTATTAGAGATGTTGATTATGCTGCTGAAAGTGCTAATTTCAACAAACAAAATATTATTGCGCAAGCTGGTACTTATGC
>NZ_JBJBSI010000013.1:0-53685 GCF_044841725.1 Arcobacter sp. YIC-80
CTGGTGAAGTAAAGTTTTCACTAGCAATCATTTCTAAGTGTGTTGTTTGTCTTTCTAACTCTTGCTCAACGATATCAAATATCTCTTTATCTGCTGTCTCTAAGTTTGCGCTTGATATGTAGCTCATTTTCTACCTTTATATAAAATTTTCAAAAGTATAACCAAAACTTTAAATTCAAACAATCCAAATATTGCTAAATTTCACTTTTATTAATAATACTTTGACTGATTTTAAGATAAGATACAAGTAATTTCAAATAAAGAAGAATTAGGAAGAGTATTATGATAGAAAGAAAAGGTTCTATACTTTCAGTAAGAGAAGATGTGAAAGTTTTTGATTGTACTATTAGAGATGGCGGTCTTGTAAACAATTATCAATTTTCTGATGAGTTTGTAAAAGCACACTATGAAGCCTGTGTTGCTGCTGGTGTTGATTATATGGAAATAGGGAAAAATGTATCTCCTACTATTATGAGTGAAGATGAATATGGACCATGGAATTTCTGTAAAGAAGAAGATATTAGAAGAATTGTTGGTGAAAATAACACAGATATGAAAATTGCTGTTATGTCTGATATTGGTAGATCATTAAAAGAAGAGTTAAGACCAAAAGAAGAATCAGTTGTTGATATGATTAGAATTGCTACTTATATTCATCAATTACCAGCTGCTATTGAGTTAATAGAAGATGCTCATGCAAAAGGATACGAAACAACAGTAAATGTTATGGCAGTATCAAAATCATTTGATGATGAATTAACTGAGGTTTTAGATCAACTAGCAAAAACATCTGTAGATGTTATTTATATTGCTGATAGTTTTGGTTCTTTTTATCCAGAACAAATAGTAAAATTAACAGAAAAATATTTAAAAGTTGCAGAAGCAAGTGGCAAAAAAATAGGTATTCATGCACATAATAATCTTCAATTAGCCTATGCTAATACAATTGAAGCTATGACTTATGGAGCAAGTTTCTTAGATGTTACTGTTTCAGGATTAGGAAGAGGAGCAGGAAATTGTCCAATGGAGTTATTAATTGGTTTCTTAAAAAACCCAAAATATAAATTAATGCCTGTACTTAAGTTCATAGAAGAGTACATAGTACCTTTAGAAAAAGAGTTAGACTGGGGTTATTCAATTCCATATATGCTAACAGGACAATTAAATGAACATCCAAGACCTGCCATGAAAGCAAGAGACGAAAAAAATACGGAATATAGAGAATTCTATAGAGATTTATTAAAAGAATAAAACTTAGTAAAAAGACTTATTATATAGGTCTTTTTACACATAGATATTTAAATTTCAAAACTTTTCTTTATTTTATGATGTAATTAAAGCTTTTTTAGTTATGATAACATAATTGAAAGATGGTTTAGAGTTTCATCTTTAGCTAAGATTTATTGAACACAACTGCAGTAGAACTACCCTGAAGAACACTTTACTTTATATTTTCAAGATTACACTAATATAAGGCATTTAAAATGGCAGATTTAAAAAATGGAACTATTAAATGGTTCAACGACGAAAAAGGTTTTGGATTTATTCAACCTGAAGATGGTAGCAAAGACGCATTTGTACACTACAGACAAGTAAACAGTACTGGATATGGAAGAGTTTCTTTAGAAGAAGGTCAAAAAGTATCTTATGAAACTGAGCAAACTGATAAAGGTATTCAAGCTGTAAACGTTACAGTTTTATAATACTTTATAGAAGGGTTATTTATTTAACTCTTCTTTTACTTATTCATTCTTAATTTTTATTTCTAATATAACAAATTTTTGACTTTATAAAAATAGTTAAAATTCCTACGATAAATTAAAAAACATCATAAAAACAATTATTATATATCTGTGTAATTAATACACAAATAATTTTTACAATTCCTGATTTTTATAACTTTACAATCATATTAAAATGCTATAATAACACAATTTATAACAAATAATATATTAAGAGAAAGAAGGTAAATATGAGTGTTAAAAATAAACTTTTATTAGGGTTCTCATCCATTATACTTATGATAATAATTTTAAGTGCAGATGCTTGGTATTCATTAAAATCCTCAACTAATGGATTTAAAGACTATAGAGAAATGGCAAGAGATGGTGTACTAATGGGTCGTGTACAAGCCAATATGCTTATGGTTAGAATGAATGCAAAAGATTATTTTATAAATGGTTTAGATAAAGAAATAGATGAATTTAATTCTTATTTTAAAAAAGTTGAAGGTTTTATAGCTACAGCAAAAAAAGAAATTAATAATCCAAATAGAGCGAAAATGGTTGAAGAAATTGATCAAAAGCTATTAGTATATAACGACAGTTTTAAAGAAATTCAAAACCTTATGAAGCAAAGAAATAATATTATAAATAATAAAATGAATATAATTGGTAAAGAATTAGAAGTATTATTTACAAAACTAATGAATTCTGCTTTTGATGATAATGATGCTATTGCATCACATGAAGCAGGTTTAGGATTAAGAAACTTACTTTTAGCAAGATTATATGCAGTTAAATATTTAGAAACAAATAGTACTGCTGATTCAAAAAGAGTTGATTTAGAATTCAAAAACTTAAGCCATGACTTAGAAATACTAAAAAAAGAGATACAAAATCCTACTAGAATAAGTATTTTAAATAAGATTATTGAAGATATAGATATCTATAAAAAAGCTTTTTCTGATGTAAAGCAAATCATTATAAAAAGAAATGATATTATTAAAAATAAAATGGATAAAATAGGCCCACAAGTTGCTAAATTGACAGAGAGTGTAAAACTAGACCTAAAAAAAGCACAAGATAAAATAGGACCTGAGGTTCAAAATTCAAATGAATTTTCAATTATTGTTATTTCTATAGTTTCAGTTCTTGTAATTGTTTTAGCTATTATATTAGCTTTAATTATTCCTAAAGGTATCATAAACTCTTTAGAAAAAGTATCCAATGGACTTGAAAGTTTCTTCAATTTCTTAAATAGAAAATCTCATACTATAGAAGAAATTGATTTAAAAACAAATGATGAATTTGGAAAAATTGCAAAAATGATTAATACTAATATTTCTCAAATTGAACAATCAATTAAACAAGATGAAGATTTAATAAATGAAGTAAAACAATTAGTAAATAAAATTGAAGAAGGAAATTTAAAAGGTAATATAAATAAAAATACTATAAACCCATCTTTAAATGAATTAAAAGATATTTTTAACAGTATGCTTGCTTCATTAAGACAAAAAATTGCAACTGATCTTAATAAAACAACAGAAGTACTACAAAAATGTTCAAATAAAGATTTTACTTCTAAGATAGATGACTCAGGAGAATTTTCACATAAAATAAATGAGCTAATAGATATCATCAATAGTATGCTTGCTGATAATATGAAAAATGGAATTATTTTAGATAATAGTAGTGATACTTTACTTGTTAATGTAGAACTATTAAATAAAAATGCTACAGAAGCAGCTGCTGCTTTAGAACAAACTGCTGCTGCTTTAGAAGAGGTTACTGGAAATGTTTCTGGAACTACTGAAAATATTATTAAGATGTCAAACCACGCAAAAGAAGTTGTAAAAGCTACAAATACAGGTGAGAAATTAGCAAATGATACAACAAAAGCTATGGATGAAATAAATACAGAAGTTACAGCTATTACAGAAGCAATTTCAATTATTGATCAAATTGCTTTCCAAACAAATATTCTATCATTAAATGCAGCAGTAGAAGCTGCAACAGCAGGTGAAGCAGGAAAAGGTTTTGCCGTTGTTGCTCAAGAAGTAAGAAACTTAGCAGCAAGAAGTGCTGAAGCTGCAAAAGAAATAAAAGACCTTGTAGAAAATGCTACTCAAAAAGCAAATAATGGAAAAAATATAGCAAATGAAATGATTACAGGATATAATGGTTTAAATAGCAGTATTAGTAAAACTATTGAATTAATAGAAGATGTAGAATTAGCAAGTAGAGAACAAAAAACAGGTATTGTTCAAATAAACGATGCGATTAACTCTTTAGATAAACAAACTCAAGAAAATGCGAATATAGCTACTCAAACAAAAGAAGTTGCAGTTAAAACTGATGAAATATCAAAAACAGTAGTTAAGAATGCAAGTAGTAGTAACTTTATAGGAAAAGAAGATATAAAAAAACAAAGAGTTACTAATAAACAAGAAACAAATATAAAAAATAATACAAAAACAGATATAGAAGAACCTCAAAAAATTCAAGAAATTTCTGATAATGACGAATGGGAAAGCTTTTAAGAACTTATAGAAGTTTATTCTTGTATGAGATTTTATCTCATACAAGAAAAGTATCTATTTTAAAATAGAAGCATTCCCTGTTATTTTTGCTGGGCTTATTACACCTTGCCCATTTTTAAACATAATTTCTTGTCCTTCTTTAGATAAAACAAAATTTACAAACTTTTTTGCACCTTCTTTATTTACTGGTGATTTTTTATTTTCTACAACTGTAATTCCATACACCATAGCATCACCTTTTTTAGTGATAAAACTCCCTTGTTTTTTTCCATCAATATCAAAAGAAGCTGTTTTATAGAATTTTGCATTTTCATTATCTTTTAAAGATACTTCTTTAGGTAAAGTAATATAATTTAAGTTATGTTGTTGTGCAACTGATTTATAAATATATAAATAATCATATTTGTTTTCTTCAATCATCTTTAAAAGTTGTGACTCTTTTGGCCTAACAACTACCTTACTTTTATTCTCTTCCCCTTTTGTATATGAACTTCCATATCCAAATAATTTATCATAGAACTTTGGTACTTTATAATACTCTTGCGCTAATTTTGTAACTAAAATAGATCTATATCCACAAGGGTCTTGATTTGGATCTGAATGGGCTACTCTTACTCCATCTCTTAAAAAAATCTCAGGCCAATTTTTACTATTTATCTCATCTGCAAATTTTGCATTTTTTGTATATGCAATTGCCATTTCATTTGTGGCAAATCTTGCATTAAATTTTGCATGATTTGGGATTAGTAAATTATCAATAACCTTATAATCAGCACTTGCCATAACATCTGCACCTCTTCCTTGTGCATATATTTTTTTTGCTGCTGCTCTAGAACCAGAGCCTTCTCTTACAACATCATATTGAGGATATTTCTCTTCAAAAGCTTTCTCAATTTGTGAAAATGGCACCTTTAGTGATCCTGCATGAAATACAGTAATAGTCTGCTTCGCTACTACTGATGTAACTGCTAGTGATGCAATTAATGTTGAAGATAATAAAATTTTTTTCATTTTTTTCCTTGTAAAATATTTATATTTAGTAATATGCAAATTTTGCACATTAGTAAATATAAAAAAATGCAAAGTTTTAACTTTACACTTTTATATCCAACAAACATTATTAGTATCAATATTTACATTGATTTTGTCTCCTGGTAAAAAACTTTGTTCTTGCATAAATTTTCTTGAAATTTTACAATTAAAACTAATACCTCCAATTGAAAACTCAATTAATAAATCTTTCATACTATTAAGCTGTTGAATTGAACTTACTTCTGCAATTAATGTATTTTCATCTTTCATTTCTTCACAATCAACTCTACACATAGTAATTGCATTACTATTTATCATAACTACTGAATTTCTTTTCTTATCTTCACTATTTTTAATTTCTAATCTTTGGCCATCTATAAAATGCTTTACAAGATTTCCTTCTTCATTTTTTTGCCAAGGTGAGAAAAGAAGATTAATTCCTCCACTTTCAACTAAACTACCACTAAAAAGTGCGATTTTCCTATCACATATATGATTTAACCAATTATGGTCATGGCTTGATATTAGTATTGTTGTATTGTATTTTTGTTTTGCTGTTAAAATTGCTTCTTTTATTAATTGGGCTGAGTTTGTATCAACTCCTGTTGTTGGTTCATCTAAGATTAAAACCTTTGGTTTTAGTATAAGTCTTGCAGCAAGAGCGACTCTTTGAGCTTCTCCACCTGAAAGTTGACTCCATTTTCTTTGAGCAAAAGAACTATCAAGTCCTACTAAAGTCAAAGCTTCTAATACTTTTTCATTTAGGTTTTGTTTTTGTTTTCTAAGCTTTAAACCATAAGAAATATTCTCAAAAACTGTTCTTTTTAACAAATAAGGATTTTGAGGTACCATAACTACGCTTTGTCTTGTTTCAAAATCAAGTCTTGTATTGCATAAACCATTAAAAGATATATTTCCTAAAGTTGGCTTATTTATAAAAGATAAAAGTGAAAAAAGTGTTGATTTACCACTACCATTTGGCCCAAAAAATCCGATAATTTGATTTTTATCTAAAGTAAGATTTTCAATACTTAATACTCTTTTTCCATCATAGTACTGTTCTATATTATTTAATTCATATAAACTCATTGTGTCCATTTCCTTTTAAGTATTGATAATGCAATATTTACCATAAGTGCAACTACAAAAAGTACTAAACCTAAAGCGATTCCTGTTACAAATTCACCTTTTCCAGTTTCTAAAGCAATTGCTGTTGTTACAGTTCTTGTGTGATACTTTATATTTCCACCAACCATCATAGAAATACCAATTTCTGTAACAATTCTTCCATAAGCAGTAACAGCAGCTGTCATAATTCCAAATCTTGCTTCAACTAATGTTGCATTTAATATCTGAAAAGATGTAGCTCCTAAGCCCTTTAAAGAAGTATAAAGTCTTTTATCAACTGCTTCTACTTGTGTTGCTGTTAAGGCTATGATTATAGGAAGACCTAGTACAATTTGACCTAATATTATTGCTTCTTGTGAAAAAAGCAAATCATATTGCCCAAATGGTCCAACCCTTGACAACATTGTATATGCTACTAAACCAATTACAACTGTTGGTAAAGCAAGAAGTGTATCAACTATAGTTCTAACTACTGGTTTACCTGGGAAATTATAATATCCCAAGGCAAACCCAAGAGGAAGACCTATTAATAAACTTATAAATAAAGACCAAGAGGATACTGTTATTGTAGTAATAATTGCAGAGTATACACTCTCATTACCTGATACAAGTAGTTCTATTGCTTCATTAAAGCCATCTGTAAAAAGATTCATCCAGTTTTAATCCTAAGTTTTATTTTTTATTTATTTACCAGCATTTGGAATAAATAAAGCTTTTCCTAATAATCTAAAATCAGCAATTGTTTTTTGAGTTTCTGGTTTAATAATCCATTTTGTAAACTGTGCTGCTAATTCTGGTTTAACATTTGAACATTTTTCTTTGTTGATTGAAACTACAGAATACTGATTAAATAATGTTTTATCTCCTTCAACAACAATTTTCATAGTGTTTTTATCACCTTTTTGAGATTGGTATTTAATCCAAGTTCCTCTATCTGTCATAGTATAACCACCTTTTTCAGCAGCCATATTAATAGTTCTTAACATACCTTGACCAGTTTGAACATACCAAGATGCTTTTTCAGGAGCTTTAGTCATAGCTTCTTTCCAAAGTTTAATCTCTTTTTTGTTTGTTCCAGAGTTATCACCTCTTGAGAAAAACTTAGCTTCTTTATCATTAATTTTTTTAAGTGCTGCTGCTGTTTTCATACCTGTAACCATTGCAGGATCTGCTTTTGGTCCAATAACAACAAAATCGTTATACATAACTTGTGTTCTATTTACACCATATCCAGTACCTACAAATTTCTTTTCAGCACCAGGAGCGTGTACAAATAAAATATCTACATCACAATTTCCACCCATCTTTAAAGCTTTTCCAGTTCCTGTTGCAACCCATTTTAAAGTAGTTCCTGTTTCTTTTTCAAATTTTGGTGCTAAATAGTCTAATAATCCTGTATTATCTGTACTTGTAGTTGTAGCCATCATTAAATCTTTTGCATTTAATCCTGATACTAGTACTGCACTTAATCCTAAAGTTACTAAAGTTTTTTTCATCATGTTTGTTTCCTTTTTGTTTTAATTAAATATATTCGTTTGTTTATTTACTAAGTTGTTATTAAATCTAATAACATACACCTCTTGTCCTACATCAATACTTGAAGTTTCTTCCCTAGTTACAAGTATTGAATTACTTTCATATAATGCTGTTATCATTCCTGAACCATATTTATTTTTTCTAGTTACTCTAAATCCTCCATTTTCACAAGTTCCAAGTACTACATTTACTCTTCCTTGTTTAGTTTTAAAATCCTCATGATTCATAGCAAAATTTACATCATGATAGAAACATTTATTTCCTTGCATTTTATGTAAAACTGGTATCGCAAATAAGTGCATATTTACCATTGCTGTTAAAGGATTTCCAGGTAAACACATCACAACTGTATTTTGCATTTTCCCCATCATTATTGGACGTCCTGGTTTTACATTTACTCCATGAAATGCCGTTTCAAGACCATTTTCAAGAAATGCTTGACCTACAAAATCAGCATCCCCCATAGAAATACCACCTGTTGTAATAATTACATCATAATTTTTCATATTTGAAATATACTGTTTTGAACTTTCTAAACTATCAGGTATTACTCCACTATATGTTGCATCAAAACCATTTTCTTTTAAAAGTGAAACTAAAGCATAAGAATTACAATTATAAATTTCTTCATCATCACTGCTTTCCCAAGGCTCTTTTAATTCATTTCCAGTTGAAACAACTGCTATTGAAATTTTTTTAAAAACCTTAATCATTGTAAGACCTTGCGAAGCTAAAAGTGTTACATGAGAAGAAGTAATAATTTCACCTTTTTGAAATAAAACATTTCCTTGCTTTTGCTCTTCACCTTTTAATCTTAAATTTGAACCTTCTTTTACATTTTCAGGGATTCTAACAGTTTCAGAAGTTACATCAAAACAATTTTCAATAGGAATAATTGCATTGGCATCACTTGGAACCTTAGCTCCCGTCATAATTTTGTAACACTCATTATCTAAAAGGCACGCATTTGTTGCTTCCCCCTTATCTCCTGCATAAATTACTTTTTTTATATTTAGTGTTTTTCCTGCATCTTTTGCTTTTATAGCAAATCCATCCATTGCTGAATTATTAAAAGCAGGAAGATTTTTTACACAAATTATATCTTCACTAACAACCCTACCAATAGCTAGTGCAATTGGTATAATTTCAGTAAAAGTAGTAGCTTTTGCTAAATCTAAGCTTCTTTTTACTGCTTCTTCAAAATCCAAGTAAGTTAATTTATTGCTCATTTAAAACCCTTATTTGTCTATATTTTTTTGCCATTTTATTTACAACTTTTTGTATAGTTTGAGAATCTAAATCCTCACAAAAAGTTAGAGATAAAGCATTTCTACTTGTAGTTTCATCATATCCCATACTTTGAATAATTCTTGACGGTTTTGATAAACCTAAACTACATCCCTCACCATTTGTAATATGTATAAAATCTAAACCTAGTGTTCTTATTATTTCTCTTGCTTTTATACCTTTTAAAGCAAAGTGAAGAGTAAAATCTAAAGTATCATTTGAATCTACAAAAAAGTAAATATTTTCATCAAATACTTCATTTAATGCATTTTTAAATTCCTCTTTTATTAAGTTTGTAAAAGTTTGATTTTTAAGAGCTTCAAAGATAGAGTTCACTGCAATTGTGTCAATAAAACCTATGCTTTTTTCTTCAAAAAGTTCCTTATTAAAAAGTAAAACTCCTGAAGTAGAAAAACCAGTTAATTTATAAGAATCAAAATATATAGCATCACTAATATTACTAAAATTAGCACTTGCATTTGAAATAATTTTCGCTTCTGTAAGAGATTTTATTTCTTCTATATCAGTTTTTACAAAAGTATCCATAACATAAGATGAAATAAAAATAAAATCTATATTTGAATCTTTTATTTGTTTTGTATTTACTTTTCCATTTTTCAATAAATCTATCCAAGTGATATTAAAACCTAAAGACTCAAATAATACCCCAGCTTCATAAACTGCATGAGATTCTCCCTTTGAAATAGCTATTTTACCTTTTTTACTAAGTTGTAAAAAAAGACCCAAAAAACCATCTTTATCAAAAGAAAATGTTATAAGTTTTTCTTTATTGTATGTTTTTAAAAACTCTTCTTGTAAAAATAAAAACTCTTCATTATTGCTTAAAACATTTAATGATAAATTATTACTTATATGCAAATTTTGCATATTTTGATACTGTAAACTATTCAGCTTTATCACAATTTTCACCTTTTACTTTTATGATTTCTTTATTGTCTTTTAAAAACAATTCATCAAATCTTTTTTTAGCATATTCTTTAATATCTTCTTGTAACACTTCGTAAGTATTGATAATCTCTCTAGCTTTTGGAGTAAGAGAACTTCCACTGTCCTCTCCCCTACCTTTTTTTGTTTGAACTAATTCATCTTCTATATGCTCTTCTAATATTTTAATATGAGTCCAAGCTTTCTTATAATTCATACCTACAATTTTTGCTGCTTTTGAAATTGAGCCTGTTTGGTCTATATACTTTAATACTTCTGTTTTTCCACCACCGAAAACTAAATTATTCTCATTATCATCAATCCAAACTTTTACTTTTACTTCCATGATTACCTCTTTAATAATCTATTCTACCTTGATGTGTATATAAGTTCATTTTTTTACCACGTGCAAAACCAATTAATGTTATTCCATGTTTATGTGCTGTTTGAACACCTAAATATGTAGGAGCTGTTCTTGATACGATAATAGGTATTTTGTGCATAACTGCTTTTGTAACCATCTCTGAACTTAATCTACCTGATACAAATAATACAGATTTAGTAGTATCTAATCCTTGAAGTTTACATTTTCCAATTGCTTTATCAATTGCATTATGTCTTCCAATATCTTCTGCTGTTATAGTTGTTCCATCAAGTAAATATATCATTGCTTTATGAACACAACCTGTTAAATTATAAAGTTCGCTTTCTCTATAAAAAATCTTAACCTCAGAAGAAATAGTCTCAGGTGTTACTTGAAATGAAGTTTGATTAAAAGGAATTACAAGTTCGCTACTATCTGTACCTGTAACTCCACCACCACAACCACTTGTTAAAGTTTTTTCTTTATAAAGATTTTGTAATGATTCTTCATTTATTTTCGCTTTTATATCAACTCTTAAACCATCTTCACTTATTGAAATATCTTCTATGTCAGCAATAGAAGATATCACATTTTCACTCATTAAAAATCCAATTGCATGAGCATCTTGATCTTTTGGTATACACATCATGGATATTGTTTTTTGGCCATTTAAATATAAATTTAATCGTGTCTCATCAATAGTCACATCTTCAAATTCAGTTGCTTCATTTTCTATAAGTTTGTCTATTACTACTGTTTTTAAATATTTGGCGTTATCCATATCTTCTTCTTTTCTTTAATATGCCAATTTTGCATATTTTAATTTCTAAATCTCTTTTAACATAGAAAATAATTCCTAGTTAAAAAACAAATTCTAAAAAGAGCAACTTATTGCTCTCAAAGTTAATATGCTAATTTTGCATATTAATAAATAAATAGAAAAAGCAATCCAGTTTCCTCTTAGGAAACTTAGATGCTAAATCTATTTTCTTAAATCCTCTTCTTCTAAAACGTCTGGTCTTAACTGTTCTAGATACTCTACTGGTAATTTTCCTGTAATTACACCAGGAATATATCCTTTTACAGATACAAAATAAGAATATACTGTTTCAAATGTAAAGAACGAAATAATCGCACTTCCCATAAAATGAATAAACAGAATAAATCTTTTAAACTGAATAGTCTCTGCATGTGTTGTATAATCTGGGAATAAATACCAAATAATAAACCCACTTAGTACTAATTTAAATCCAAATGCCACATACATATAATAATTTATTCTATCCATGTGTTTGTATTTTCCTCTTAGGAAAATCTTATTCCAAATTTTTACACTTGGTCTGATAAAATATTTATGATCTTTAAAAGCAATTAAAGTCATGATAGCCCAAACTGGAATCCATCCAAGCCCAACTATTTCATGTGTTGCTCTCATTAACCTTGCAATTTCTCCACCACCTGTCCAGTTTCCAAATGTAATTGAAAAACCAGTGATAAATAGATAAATCATAATTAAAATATTTAATAAAATCACAAATCTTTGAAATACAGAGTAAACTTGTACTTTGTCATTTTCTCTTGTGATATTAGCTTGCTTTCTACCTTTTGCTATTATGAACATTCCTAAAAATAAGAAAAACTCCACAGTAAAAACTATTGGCAGTAAATGTTGTCTTTCTTCAAAAGCTCTAATAACCTCAGGAGCAATAGCATCATAATCAGGCCCAAATAGTGCAACTTCCATTTGTTCATACCTAGTTAGGTTTTCAACAGGAACCACATTACCAGAAATATTACCTTGCATCATTTGCAGTAAAAATTTATATACATAATTAATATCTGCAATTGTTGCTAACCAAAAATACCAATAAGTAAGAAGCATAAATATAAAGCCTATTATAAAATAAGCTTTATACTCGCTAAGAAAACTTTTATTTTCCATACGCTTTATCCCATCCGTAAGGCATTGACTGAACACCATGACCAAATGATATAACTCTTTCTCTATATATATTAGCTACTGATTCAGAATCACCAACTAGTAAAGCTTTTGTAGAACACATCGCTGCACATACAGGTACTTTACCTTCTGAAATTCTGTTTTGACCATATAAATGTCTTTCATGCTCACTATTAGTCTCATCAGGGCCACCTGCACACATAGTACATTTATCCATAACACCTTTTGTTCCAAATGCACCATCTTTAGGGAACTGAGGAGCTCCAAATGGACAAGCATATAGACAATATGAACAACCAATACATTTATTTTTATCATGTAAAACAATACCGTCTTCTCTAATATAAAAACAATCTACTGGACATACTTGCTCACAAGGAGCATCTGTACAATGCATACAAGCAACAGATAAAGAAAACTCTTCGCCTTGTTTACCTTCATTTACTGTTATTACTTTTCTTCTAGAAATTTCTACTGGTAACTCGTGAGCTTCGGCACAAGCAACAGAACAACCATCACAATGAATACATCTGTTTTCATCGCAGTAAAATTTCATTCTTGAATAATCTACATTATTACTACTCATGTTGCTTCTCCTACGCTCTTTCAATTCTACACAGACCACCTTTTGTCTCAGGAATTTGAGTAACAATATCATAACCATAGTTAGTTACAGTATTTGCACTTTCACCTGATGCAAAAGGTTTTGTACCATCTGGGAAGTTATGAGTATAATCAACACCTTCCATAACACCTGCAAAGTGGAATGGTAAGAATACTCTATCTTCTGATACACTAAATGAATATTTAGCTTTAACTTTAATCTTAGTTCCTTGAGGTGAATGAATCCACATCATAGAACCATCTCTAATACCATGTCTTCCTGCTAAATCTGGATGAATATCACAGAACATTTCTGGTGTTAATTTAGCTAAATACTTACTTGCTCTATTTTCAATTCCAGCACCGTTCATATTTACAAGTCTTCCTGTAACTAAGTTAATAGGGAAGTCTTTTGCCCAGTCTGATGCAGTCTGTTCAGAAACATATCTAGTATCAACTCTATAATGATTCTTTTTATCTGCAAATGATGGATATTTCTTAACTAAATCTGTTCTTGGAGAGTGTAATGGCTCTCTATGTAAAGGAATTGGGTCTGCAAATGTCCAAACTTTTGCTCTTGCTCTTGCATTTCCATAAGGAGCAATTCCTTTTTCCATACATTTTTGGGCAATTATATTTGAAGTATCAACTTTCCAGTTTTTACCAATTCTTTTCTTTTCATCTTCTGTTAATTTAATACCAAGCACTTCTTCAATGTTATCTCTAGTGATTTCTGGGTAACCATTTGGATTTGCTGAATTTTTAGGTGCTGAACCTTTTCCTGCAAGTAAATCTTGTCCATCATGCTCAAGTCCAAATCTATTTCTGAACCCCATACCACCTTCTTTAACACTTCTATTGATGTTATATAATAAAGGAGAACCACAATGATCTTCTGTCCAACAAGGCCATGGTAAACCATAGTACTCACCAGTCATTTCACCGTATCCTCTCATAGATACTTCATCAAACATGTGCCAATTTTTTTGGTGTTTTTTAAGTCTTGCTGCTGTCCAACCTGTAAGACCAATTGTTTTAATTGTTCTTGCGATTTCATCAGTAGCATCTTCTGGCCATTTATAATCTTTTTTGTTTTCTTTAACTTTCATACCTGCTGTTAATTCATCATAGAATCCAAGTCTTTTAGCTAATTCAAACATGATTTCTTGGTCAGGTTTAGACTCATACATTGGCTCAATGATTTTATCTCTCCATTGTGCTGATCTATTTGTAGCAGTTACTGAACCACTAGTCTCAAATTGAGTTGCACCTGGTAAAATATAAACATCATCTTGCTTATCTGTAATAATTGCACCTTCATTTACAAAAGGATCAACAAATACTGCTAAATCTAAATTGTCTAAAGCTTCTTTTACTTTTACTTGCTGTGAAGTTGATGTAACACCATTTGCCATAACAAATAAAGCTTTTAAATTTGTACCTGCATTATGAATAGCATCTTCTCCTGGCTTACCACCAAGAACTCCAGCCCACCATCTAGCAAGTGTGAAACCTTTTTTATTCATCCATGAAGGATCTTTAAATCTACCTTTTAACCATTCATAATCTACATTCCACATTTTTGCGAAATATTTCCATGAACCATCACTTAACCCATAATAACCTGGTAATGTATGAGATAAACAACACATATCTGTTGCACCTTGTACATTATCATGACCTCTTAAGATGTTTGTTCCACCACCTTCTCTACCCATGTTTCCAAGAGCAAGTTGAACGATTGGAGCAATTCTTGTATTTGAAGAACCATTATTATGTTGAGTTAATCCCATAGCCCAAACAAGTGTACCTGGTGTATTTTGTGCATAATGCTTAGTAATTTGTACAATTAAATCAGCTTTTACACCTGTAACATCAGCAACTCTTTCAATTGGCCAGTTTTTAGCCTCTTTTTTGATATCTTCCATACCGTAAACTCTATCTTTAATAAAGTTTTCGTCATGCCAACCATTTTCAAAAATGATATTTAACATTCCATACATAAATGGAATATCAGTACCTGGTCTAATTTGTGCAAAATAATCTGCTTTTGCAGCAGTTTTTGTATATCTTGGATCTACAACTATTATTTTTGTATTATTTCTTTCTTTAGCTTTTAAGAAATGTTGGAATCCTACTGGGTGATTAACCGCTGGATTTGCTCCAAAAATAATGATCGCCTTAGAGTTTTGAATATCCCCTAAAGAATTTGTCATAGCACCATAACCCCATGTGTTTGCCACCCCGGCAACTGTTGAGCTATGTCAAATTCTAGCTTGGTGATCTATATTATTAGTTCCAAACATTGCAGCGAATTTTCTAAAATAATACGATTGTTCTGTATTAAATTTCGCTGATCCTAAAAACATTGTTGAATCTGGCCCATCTGTTTTTCTTAAAGATTCAAGCTTTTTAGCAATATTATCTAAAGCTTCATCCCAAGAAATTCTTTGCCATTTTCCACCTCTTTTTACCATTGGGTGCTTAAGTCTAACTTCTGACCTAACCATATCAATCATATCGGCACCTTTACAACAGTGACCTCCAAGTGATACAGGATGATCAGTAGCAACTTCTTGTCTTACCCAAACACCGTTTTGCACTTCTGCCATAACACCACAACCAACTGAACAAGCTGTACAGATAGATTTAACCATCTTTGAACCAGGGAATGGATTTTTAATCTCTTCCTCAGTAGCTTTTCTTGTAGCTGTAGTACTAGCAAAAGATGATGTTACTCCAAATGCAGTAGCAACGGCAGCCATTTTCATAAATGACCTTCTACCTACTTTTGCATTCAAAGATTCATACGTATTTGCTGACATACGACTCTCCTACTATTTTGAATTATTATTTTGCGTTCTTGTAATACTCTTCCCAAGTCGCAGTTTTTCTGTAAAGAATCTCTTTTTTTCTAGAAGACCCTTTTACAACACCATTATTTGTATCATCTTGACGTGATGAATTACCAGTAGCAGCCAATACGCTAGTTCCAGCAGCAACTGCTGCACCAGCTGTAACAATTGCAGTTTTTTTAGCGAATTCTCTTCTGCTTTGTTCCATGACTGACCTCCTTATAGAAATTAAGCCCCTTGAAATAAGAGACTTTATAAAAAAAGATTAAAGCTTTCTTTATAAAATCCCTTAGTAAAAGGAAACCTTTTACTAAATATCCTCTTCTACATCATAAGCAATATCTGTAGGTCTTTGTTCTTTTTTAGGACCCATTGCTCTTAATGCTCTGTTTCTTTCTCTTCTTTGTCTTTCTTCTTCTGAAATTTCTTCTACTTCACAAGTTTCAACTTTTTCTATTTTTTCTTTTGGTATAGGTTTTGAAACTTCAAGGTAAAGTCTTTCAAATTCAACAAAAGAATGAAGAACAATCATAAGCTCTTTATATATTACAGCATTATCATGTTCATATAATTCTTTTGCGAACTCATCAATAAATTCATTTAAAATTTGAGCAAAGATACAATGTACTGTATTTTCATACTCTTTTTCACCTTGTGATATTAAATCTGTAAGTTCAGACATTAAAGTAAAAATGAACCCTACAGAATCTTCATATTCGTGAAACTTTTTTTCATCTCTTCTTAATTTTGTTTTAGCAACAAAATTAATCATTTCAACTCTTTTTTTACCTGATTCCACACCTTCATCATAAAAAGAAGCTGTTGTTCTTATTTTTTTACTTGTGGGATTATGAAAAATATCATCAAATTCTTGTAATAAAGGAATATTTGAACTTCTATCTAACAAGTCTTCTATTTTTGCTAAAGCATCTCCTGATGTTTTATCTAAAGGGTTTTGTCTTAAAATATAAATTAAACTTGTTAACTCTAAATAATTTTCAATACTTTCAGGTGGAACAAAAAAGTTTGCAAAAAGATTGTAATATAATGCTCTTGCTTTGTTTACTGCTTGATTATCTTGCATTTGCCATTCCTTGTTTTTTTTGATCATAATAATTTTGCATCATGATTTTTGGTTTACAATCTGCACAGCAATATAAAGATCTCTCTTTAACAGGATCACTAGCAAAAATTGGTCCCATCATAGAAGCAATTTTTTCAACAGATTTTTTTGTAGCGAACTCTTTTCCACATTCAACACATGCAAAAAGTTCATCTTGGGCTAGAATATTTTCTTTAAACCACATTGGTTGAAGTTTGATTACATCTCGTTCTATCTCTAAACAGTCACTTTCAGGACATGATACTTCACAGTATCCACATGACGTACATAAAGAAGGATTTATTCTTAAAGTATTATCTCTTGCATCTGCTTGAAGAGCATCTACATTACAAGCTCCCACACATACTAAACATAATGTACATTTATCTTCATTTACTTTTACAAGTCCATAATGAATATGCTCACCTGTTTGAACTTCACCTAAATCATCTTCCCCAACTAATTTTTGTAGTCTATGTGAGAATATTTCTCTTTTTTTAAGTCCTTCTTGATTGAAATTAAAATGAGAGTTTTCAATAAATGTCACTTCTTCTAAAGCAGCTTTTAATTCTTCTTCATCCATTGCTACTATAATTGCATCTTTTCCATATTTTTTTTGATAAATATCATTTACAATTCTAATAGCATCACCTGAACCTTTAGAAATAAAATCTGTATAAAATACAAGTTGAGAACCTGAAATTTGTGCTAGTGTTAAAAATGCTGTTTCATCTAAAAACTTTTCACCTTCAATAGCATAAGGTAAAACACCCTCTTTTAACTCTATTTCTAAATCTTTTATATTCATTTTTTGAGGTGTTATTAAAGGATGAGTATCAGCAAAAAAACTACTCATTTCAAACATTGAGTCTCTATTTGAAGGAGCATAATCAAGTGCCCCACTAGGACAAACTGAAATACAACCTCCACATCCATGACAATCTATTTGAGAAAATGTTAAAACTTTTGTTGTATCATCTTTTGTAATAGCAACACTAGGACAAACTTCTTCACATTTTGAACAGATAACTTCTCTTCTTTCATTGTATTGACAGATTGTTTTATCATAAGTTGTAAATTTTTTGTATGAGTATGAATTGATATTTTCTTTTAATTGAGAGATTACTTCTTCTTCACTAGATTCTTTTGGGTCAAAGCATCCACTTTGTTTAATTCCTTCTTGTTTAGCATCATACCAAACAATTTGTGAAACATTTAAAGTTACATCTTTACCTTCATCATCAACAACTACTGTTAAATTTCCTATATGGCCTTCAATTGACTTAATTATGTTTTCTTGTACAAAAAATAATTCAAAGTCATCAGGCTTAATACAGGCTACAAATCTTTCGTAATCTTCTTTATCATTAGCAACAAGTAATAATTGCTTTGAAACTTCTTGTGAGTAAGATATATCTTGAGCAAAATCATATTTGTTGGCAGCTATTTCATATAATTTATAAACATTTTCAATTTGCACTGCCATTGAGTCTTTAGTATTTTTAATATAAAAATCTATTTCATCTGCACTTACTTCTGCATCAACTTCAGAAGAGTTTGAAATTAAAAAACTTTCTTCTTTTATTTCATCTAAGTTAGTTGATACTAATATCTCTTCGCTAACAGGGAAATCTAAACCCTTTGGGTTATAGTAAATAAATTCTTGCATAACCTATGCCCTTCCATTAATGGTAAAATATATTTTACCTAATTTTATTAACATATTTTTAAATATAGCTTAAATATTAAACTTTATTTTACCAATTTTTTTTAAGGTGTTACTATTAAGCACTTAGCAAATTTAAGATACAATTTTTTTATTGTCTATAATTATATTAAAGCTGTATTTTCTACATATTTTTGTAAACTAAACTATGATTAAAAGATTACCTATACTCGCATTTATTTTTATAATTATTTATGTTTATTTTAAAGATGATATTTTTCCTAACAAAACTATTAAAGTTGGAATATCCTTACCCAAAACAGGGGTCATCAAAGCTTGGGGAAATTCAGTAGAGAAAGGTGCTACTGCATATTTAAACTATGCTAATGAAACAAATATACTAAGAGATAAAAAAATACAACTTATTATGTATGATGATAAGTATGAACCTGAATTAACTATTGAAAATGTTAATAGATTAATATTTGATAACAATGTTTATGCACTATTTGGTTTTGTAGGAACACCAACAGTTAAAAATGTCTTACCATTAATTAAAGAACAAGATATTCCTTTTTTTGCTGCTTTTTCAGGTGCTTCTTTTTTAAGAAATGATAAAAATGAGAATATCATAAATTTTAGAAGTTCATACAAACAAGAAATAGAGAAAATAGTAAGTTACTTACATGAAGAAAAAAAACTTGACAGAATTGCAGTTTTTTATCAAAATGATGATTATGGAGAAGAAGGTTATATATCTTTACTTGAATCTTTAGAGAAAAGAAAACTTCCTTTAGTTGCTGAGGGTTCTTATAAAAGAAATACTCTTTCAATAAATCATGCTTTTAATGAAATTAAACATGCAAATCCCCAAGCAATAATTATGGTTGGTGCATATAAAACAAATGCTTTATTTATAAAAAAAGCTAGACAAAATAAAAATTTAAAAGATTTAGTTTTTTGTAATATCTCTTTTGGAGATGCAAATGCTATGATTAACAATATTAAAGAACTAAATATTGATACTGAAAACTTGATTTTTTCTCAAATTGTACCAAACTATACAAATATTAAAATACCTATTATTCAAGAATATCAAGCCTTAATGAAAAAATATTATCCTAAAGAGAAATTAGGATTTATATCTCTTGAAGCCTTTATGGCAACAAAAATTTTAGTAAATGCAATTTCAAGGATAAAAGGTGATATAACAAGAGAAAAATTAATTTTAATGTTAAAAAATACACCTAAAGATTTGTTAAAAGGTCTGAATATAAACTATAAGAATACTCAACTTTTTAATAAAACTTATTTGTTTGAATATAAAAATAATAAATTTAAAGAAATAAAATGGTAATTAAAAAATTAAAAAAAATAATTTCATATTTTGATAACCTAAGTTTTAAATATAAAACTTCATTTTTAGTATTTATTATAGCAGGAGGAATGATTTGTATTGTCTTATTATCACAAATATCTACATTTACTATCAAACAAGATTTTGATGTACTTTTTGATAAAAGAACAAAAAGTTTAATAAAACTTGAGAACATAAAAGATACATACAATGTAAATATTCAAGATACGATAAAAGATTTAGAAAATGAAGAACTTACAATAAGTCAAGCACAAGATGTATTACTTTTAGCACAACAACTTATAAACAAAAACTGGAATTCATATAAAAAAGAACTAGAAAATAAAGATGATAGATTTTATATAATCTCTTTTATAAAAAAGTTTTTTACTAGTGATGAAAACTATTTTGAAAATAAAGTTTTAAAACAAAATATAATGAAAAACATTGATAAAAAAATGTTTAAGATCAAATACTATTTAAGTTACATGATACAAAATAAAATTGACTATGATTATGCGAACTTAAACCTTGAAATTAATGCCATTTCAATTTATATAACTAGTTTAATTAATTATGATTTATCTTTAGCTATAAATGAGAAAAGAAACACACAAAAGATTTTTAATATAATTATGATTCTTTCAATTATTTCTATTATTTTGGTATTTTTGTTTTCAATTGTTTTATCAGTTTATATTATCAATAACTTCAAGATTTTACATAATTCATTAGAGCAAAAAGTAGAAGAAAAAACCAAAGAGCTTACAGAATTAAATGCTTATTTAGAAATAAAAATTTCAAAAGAAGTAGCACAAAATAGGAAAAAAGATATTATTATGTTTCAACAAGCAAGACTAGCAAGTTTAGGAGAAATGTTAAATAATATTGCTCACCAATGGAGACAACCTTTAGGTTCTATTACTATGATAGTTCAAAGTTTTCAAACAAAAATGTTACATGGAAAATTAACAGATAAATTTGTAGATGAAAAAGTACAAGATGCTTTACTTTTAGCAAATAATATGTCACAAACCCTAGATGACTTTAAAAACTTTTTTAGTCCTAATAAACAGAAAAGTACTTTTGAAATAAAAGATTGTTTAGATCACTCAATTGAGCTTTCTAAATATTCTTTAGAGAAGCAAAATATAAAAATAAAATTAGAAATTAAACAAAATGTAAAATTAAATACTTTCTATAATGAACTATCTCATGTTTTTTTAAATATCATTTCAAATTCAAAAGATGCTTTATGTAACATATCCAATAAAGATGATAGAATCATAAAAATCATTGTAAATAAATATAAACACAGTGCTGTTGTAAATCTAATAGATAATGGTGGAGGAATCAATGAAGAGATTGTTTCTAAAATTTTTGAACCCTATTATACAACTAAATATAAAAGTGCAGGTACAGGGATAGGTTTATATATGTCAAAACAAATAATAGAAAAACACATGAATGGTTCAATCTCTTATAAAAACATTGTACATAAAATAAAACCTGATAGTAATGAAAACTTTAAGTGTTCATTGTTTACAATAAAAATTCCAATTACTAACAACAAAGAGGCTGCAAATGAATAATAGAGATTTAAATATCTTACAACAATTTAATATCTTATATTTGGAAGATGATGTAAATCTTTTAAAACATACAAAAGATGTTTTAGAGGATTTTGTTAATAATATCTATGCTGTGAAAACATCAAATGAAGCGATGGATGCACTATTAAATAAAAAGGTTGATGTTATAATTTCTGATATTTTACTTGAAGATGAAAATGGAATAGACTTTTTAAAGCATATAAAACAAAAAGATATAAATATTCCTACGATTTTAACAACTGCCCACACTGATACAAAATATTTACTAGATGCAATAAAACTAAAAGTAGAAAACTATATAATTAAACCTATAAATATAAAAGAGCTATTAAATAGTTTACATGATGTACTACTACCTATAGTACAGCAAAAAGAAATTCAAAAAAACTCAAATGTAATTAGAACTATTTCTGCCATAACTGATAGTAAACAAGTTGATATAGTAAAATTTATTATAAATAATCTAGATAATCAAAATCTATTTACAGCCTCATATAGTGATATTATGGAAGAAGTTTCTATATCAAAACCTACATTGATTAAACTTTTTAAAGAATTAGCAGAAAAGAATATTTTAGTAAAAGTACAACATAAAACTTATAGATTTAATGAAGCAGCGTTAAAGAATATTTAATGCAAAAATACAATTTAGAAAATACCTATGTCATTTCAGATGTGCATGGGTGCTATAATACCCTAATGGCTCTACTACAAAAACTTCCTAAGAATGCAAACTTAATATTTCTAGGAGATTTATGTGATAGAGGACTTTATTCAAAAGAAGTAATAGAATTTGTAAAAAGTAATAATTATCCTTGTATTTTAGGAAACCATGATTTTTATCTTTTAGATAATATTGAAGCTTGTCTAAATGGTGCTTTGGTTAGATGGAATGTAAAATCATACATGGGTGGTATTGAAACCATTGAAAACTATAAAAAAGATTTATCTTTACTCTCTTCTCATATTGATTGGTTAAAAACTTTACCTCAATATCTAATCATAGAAAAATATTTTATTACCCATGCTTTTTGTATGCCTTATTTTAAAAGAAGAGATGATAAAACAAAAAGCCATGCTATGATGGTAAATAGATTAACAGATGAAAAAGAGTGGATTTGGGATTGGGAAAAAGATTGGCAAAGTTACGATTATATAAATATATATGGTCATGAATCATCAAAACATGTCATAAAAAAGCACAACTACATTTGTATTGATACAGCTTGTGTTTATGGAGGGAAATTAACTGCATTAAATCTTGCTACATTAGATATAATACAACAAGATTTAATAAAAAAAGATGTTTTACTTTAGGTCACATCCACAACCAATAAGTTTTTCATCTGCTCTTAAATAATCTCTTACTTTTTTTGATATCAAATCAATAGAAATATTTAAAAGTGCTGTAAAAAATAAAAGTATTACAACCTTATCAAGTCTAATATCTGCAATTGCTGAATCAATAAAAAATCCTAGTGTAGCTATTCCTAAAATACCTAGAATAGCTGACTCTCTCATAATAACTTCCCATCTATAAAAAAGAAAAGCTAAAAAGGAACTATAAAGCTTTGGTAACACTTCATAAGTATATAAATTTAGATGAGTTGATTTGTCTAAGACATATTGCATTTCGTTTGATTGTTTTCCAATAATAAAAGCTATAATCGCTCCATTATGAAGCATAAGTGCTAAGACTGCTGGAAGCATAGAAGCTCCAAATATTGATAAAAATAAAAAAGCTAAAAGATACTCAGGAGTTGATCTTAAAACTACTAAAAGTATATGTGAAAAAAACCTTCCTGTTTTACCTACAAACTTATAAGAGATTAAAGGAAACAAAACCAAAGCTAAAATTGCAGTTGCTACAAGTGAAATTTGAGTTAAAACTACAGTATTAAAGATTCCTGGAACTATTTCATTTATAAATATTTTGTAAAACCAGTTAAGCCCTTCTACAAAAGTAGAATCATTTTTAATTGGACTTGGAATAATATCACTTGTAAAAAATCTTATAAAATTATCATAAGAAAAAGATGATACAGACATAGGCATTTTAAAAATCGAAAATACAAAAAGAGGTATGATAGTGTATTTATTAAACCAGTATTTAATAGTAGCTATTAAAATGTAAAAGATGATAAGCATTAACCATACTTCATTGTAATAACCTTGATTAAAAGATGAACTTAAGTAATAACCCAAAGTAGTAATCCCAACAAAACCTAAAATAGCAGAAGATTTCATTGCACACTCAAATCTATATAAAGTATAAGAGATTAAATGTGGCATTGCATTTGGAAGCTTTGTATAAAAAAATAAACACACTTTTGATACTTTACTTGAAATAGTTCTTTTATCAAAACTATCATACACTTCAAGTATTTCAAAATAAACCTTAGCAAGAATAGCACTATATGGTAAAACTATGGCTAAAACTGCTGTAAGAGTATTGAAGCCAAATATTTGTAAAAAAATCAATGCCCAAAATATCTCATGTATAGCTCTAATATAAGATAATACAACTCTTACAAATAAAAACTTGAAATAAAAACTTAAAATAAAACCTATAATTGCAGATAAAACAATAGAAATAGTCGCAATATAAATAGTCTGTAAAGAAGCATCTATAAGTAAATCAATCGATGAAAAACTCATATCTTTTATGGCAAAAATAAATTTTGAAAACTCCAAAAAAGGCTCATAAGCACTTATTTCTAAATCAGCAAAAAATAAAGAGATTATAAAAATACCAAGGAAAATAAGACTTACCCTTAGTTCTTTTGAGATATTAGCTAGCAACATAATATAGTTTTTTTGTGTCTTCACTATTTATATCACAAGATAGTTTATCAAGAATAATTTTTCCATTTTTAATCCCAATAACTCTGTCAAATGATTCAATGGCAATTTTTACATCATGAATTGCACAAATTATAGTTTCAAAAGATTTATGAAGTAAAGCTATTGATTTTTTACAGATATATTCATCCAAAGCTGAAATAGGTTCATCAGCAAGTAATACTTTCTTTTGAGAATAAATAGATTTAGCAATAGCTACTCTTTGTTTTTGTCCACCTGATAAATTTAAAGACTTAGTTAAAAGCTTATCCTCTGTTTCAAGCTCTTTCAAAATCTTAACAATTTCATCCATATTTTGTTTAAAAGGTCTTATTAGATTTATAAGATTATAAATAGTTGATTTTTGTTCTAATCTTGCTGTATAGATATTGTGATATGCACTAAGATTATGTACAAGTCCTAAATCTTGTGGCAAATAAGAAACCTCATCACTTTTTAGTTCATATAGTCTTTTTAGAAGTGTTGATTTCCCACTCCCACTCTTACCAAGAAGGGCTATTTTTTCGCCCTTCTTTACTGATAAGTTTATAGAATCTAAAACTTTTTTATTCTCATAAGAGATTGTTTCATTTTCTAAATTGAAAATCATTAGTCGATTAACCCAATTTGTCTTGCTGTTTTTAATACTGGCTCAAAATCTTTATTTTCAGCTTTGATAAAACTAGCTCTTGGAAATGCACTTAAAATAGTTTTATCTTCTAACTTGATTAAAGCGTCTTGAACTTTTTTTGTAAATCCAGCTCCATAGTTTTTATCAACATCTGCTCTGATTGTAAAGTTATAATCAGGATATGCAGGAGTTTTATAAATAACTTTTACTTTTGAAGTATCAATATTACCAGCTTTTAGCTCTCTATCCCATACTTTAAAGTTTACAGCACCTACTTCATAAGCACCATTTTGAACTAATGAAATAGTTTTAGAGTGATTTCCTGAAAAACCAACTTTTTTAAACACATCTTTTGGTGCTTTATTAAAAGTCTCTCTAATAAAATACTCTGGCATTAATCTTCCAGAAGTTGAACCTTTTGAACCAAAAGTGAAAGTTTTACCAGCAATATCTTTGCTTAAGTTATCAGATTTTTCTAAACCTGTACTTTTATGAGCGATAATATAAGAGTGGAAATTTGGATCTTCAACACCTTGTGCGATTGCTTGTGAATCTTTTACTAAAAGTCTAGCTTTTACACCTGATAAACCACCAAACCATGCTAATTGAACTTGATTATTTCTAAAAGCTGCGATTGAAGCTGCATAAGACTTAACTGGAACAAATTTTACATCAACATTAAGTTCTTTACTTAAATATGTTGCTAATTTAGAGAATCTCTCTTTTAGCTTTGTTTCATCCTGATCAGGAATAGCTGTAAATGTAAATGTTTGTGAGAATACTGTAGTTGCTAATAATGCAACCGAAACAAGAATTTTTTTCATAAAAAAACCTCAAATATTTGAAGCATTAATGAAGAAATAAAGATAGAAAATTATACTTTATGTCCAACCTAAACCTTAGGTCTATATGCTAATTTATGTCGAAATACTATAATATCTTGTATAAAATAAAACTTAATATAACACATAAAAGTAAAATTTTCTTTACTTTTTAAGCTTTTTAAAAATGAAAAATCTGTATTATAAAAGATATAAATTATAGTAGAATACTATCTTAATATAAGGAGTTTTATGAACAATGAATATAAATTAACCAAGTTCGTTAAAGCTGCTGGTTGAGCTGCAAAGATGGGTCCGGGGGATCTTAAACAAACAATTTGTGACTTAAAACCAAATGACAGCAGAATTTTAGTGGGCTTTGATACAAGTGAAGACGCTAGTGTATACCAAATAAATGATGAACAAGCTATAGTACAAACTCTAGATTTTATTACTCCTGTGATTGATGACCCTTATGTTTATGGACAGATTGCAGCTGCTAATTCTTTATCAGATGTATTTGCTATGGGAGCAGAAGTTAAAACTGCTTTAAATATAGTAGGATTTGATAAAGCTAATCTATCTTATGAAGCTTTAGGAGAGATTCTAAATGGTGGAAATGAGAAGATTAAAGAGTGTGGTGGACTTTTACTAGGTGGTCATACTATTGAATCACCTGAGATGTATTATGGACTTTCTGTTACAGGTATGATACATCCAAATGAAATAGTAAGAAACAATACAGGAAAAATTGGTGATGTTTTAGTTCTTACAAAACCAATAGGAATGGGTATTTTAACAACAGCTATTAAAAGAGATTTATTAGAACCTGCACTAATTAGAAAATGTGCAGATATTATGGCAAGTTTAAACTACTTACCTTCAAAAATTATGAAGAAATATAGAGTAAGTTCTTGTACTGATATTACTGGTTTTGGACTTTTAGGTCATGCTTTAGAGTCTGTAAATGAAACTACATCATTTATGATAGAGTGCTCAAACGTACCTGTGGTTGAAGAAGCTATTGCTTTAGCAAATGATGGAGTAGTTCCAGGTGGTACAAAGAAAAACATGAAATACTTAGAAGATAAAGTATCTTATATGAGTGGCTTATCACAGCACTGTAAAACACTGCTTTGTGACGCACAAACATCAGGTGGTTTACTAATAGCAATGCCAAAAGAAGACGCAGTTGAGTATATAAAAGAGCTTGAAGAGTTAAGCTTTGGTTATGCTTCGATCATTGGGGAAGTTATTCCTAAAGGTGTTAAAGATATTATAGTTCACTAACTATAATATCTTAATACATACTACTTATAAGCTCATCTTTTTTCTCATGAGCTATCTCAAAATCACAAGCATATAAAGAGTTTGATTTTAGAAATACAATTGAGTCATTTATAGTTTTCATAGCGTCATTTGTAAGAAGAAAATACTGCATAAGTCCTTCATGAATATCAACAGCAACTAATTTTAAGCTATCACTTTCTTCTAAAGCTTTTAGATGATTTTGTTCAAATGCAGTAAAAAAAGCCAAACAAGCAGGATCAGGAAACATAATATCATCACTTGCATGATACTTATGCTTTATCGTAACTAAATGACTAAAACTTTCTAAAGTGCTTTTTAAATCAATATCATTTCTGATTCTTAACATTTGATTTAAATTATCCGTTACTTTTAGTTGCCAAATCTCTTCCATACTCTCTCCTAAAATTTATTATTTTTCTAGTCTATTTATTAGCTTTTCACCAAATGCTTTTTCTATATATGGTGAGATTTGCCATTGGTTTTTAAACTCTTTGTATTCGTTTACTACTTTACTTATATTTTTCGTGTCTTCAAAAAAAGCTCTTATCATTATATTTTTAGGAGTATGCTCCATATCTATAAACTCTAAAACTTGTGTTCTATATCCCATAATCTCTAAAACATTTGCTCTTAAACCATCAGTAAGTAATGATGCTACTTTTTCTTTGATGATTCCATACTTCATAATAGGAGCCATTTTTTCATTTTTGATTTTCTTTAACAGCTCATGTTGACAACAAGGCACTGCTAAGATGACCTTTGCACCCCATCTTACTGCTTGAGCTAATGCTTCATCAGTAGCAGTATTACAAGCATGAAGTGAAATAACCATATCAACCTCACCGTACTGCTTAAAACCTTTTATATCACCTTGCTCAAATCTTAAGTTATCATAGTTTAACTTTTTTGCTAGGTTTGAACAAAACTTGATTACATTTTCTTTTAAGTCAAGTCCTACAATCTCAACATTGTAACCCATCTTTAACACTAGATAATCATAAAGGGCAAAAGTTAGGTATGCCTTTCCGCAACCAAAATCAATAATTCTAATAGTTTTGTTTTTATCTAAATAAGGAATACAATCAGAAACCAACTCTAAATAACGATTTATTTGTTTAAATTTATCGTATTTTGATTTGATAACTTTACCTTCTTTTGTCATAATTCCAAGCTCTATTAAAAAGGCTGATTTTTCACCCTCATTTATAATATACTTTTTCTTTCTATTATGACTTATCTCTTCAAACTTTCTAGTGGCTTGCTTTTTGTTTATTTTAGCTTCACCTTTTTTGTTTACTAAAATATGATAATCCCAAGAGCTTGTATGAATAACAGCTTGTTTAAAATATGTTTCAATAAGCTTAGATAAATCTTCTTTTGTTTCGTCATTGTTTAAGTTTTTATGTTCTACATTTTTGTCATAAAAGTATTCAAATTGGTATTTTTCTTCATTTTGAATGATTACTTTTTTTATTGTTACTTTGTTGAAAGTTTTTTGGGCATTTTTTTGTATACCACTTAAAACTGAATATATTATCGCTTCTTCATCTACTATATTTTGTATTGCTTGAGTTATGCTTTGCATATTGTTTTAAACTCCTGTTACTTACTGCTTATTTATAAGACTATTTTTTCGTATAATATCTAAAGTGAGTTCATTTATATATTAATCAATGAACTCATTTTTGTTGCCTTGGATTTTTTCTATTAGTTTGTTTCTTTGTCTTTCCCACTTATCTACTGGATCTAGCTTATCCCAAACTTCTAATATCTTTTTATCTTTTGGTGAGATTTTCATATCATAAGTCTTTTCAAAATAAAAATATGTTCTTGCTATATTTCCTTTTATCTCATCCCTTGGCTCTACTACTCTTCTTTTGAAGTCCACTTCAAAATCCACATCTTTTCCATACCATCTTCTCTCACCTTCGATTTGCGAAAATCTAAAGTTTGACCTATCAGCATTTAACTCACCAATGGCTGGAACTAAATTGTGTAAATCAGCTTGCATAAATCTATACTTTTGATTTACTTTAGTACAACACTTTCGACCTTTGTAAGACTTGCCATTTTGTTTTACACACTGCGAATCACCCTCATACCAACAAGAAAACTGTCTACCAAAGTTTTGTGCAGGAATTACATGCTCCCACTCTATTCTTCTTGCTCTTTTGTTTTGCTTGCCTTTTTTTGTGTATTCATTTCTTGGTGTATAACCACATGAGCTTCTATCAATCATATTTGATTTATCTTTATAGTTATATTTACATCCTGCATAAAAAGTAATCTGATTACCTTTATAGACTTTCTTTAGAAGCTTTTTTGACTTACTAAAAGAATCAATAGTAGAATTTGCATATAGAAATACAAAAGATAGAATAAAAATAAAAACTAAACGCATAAACTCTCCAAACTTTTTGAAGAAGTATAACGTATAAATAATTGCTATAGATTTATAAAAATGGGAAGTTTTAAAATAAATAATATTTTAATTTGTTTTATATTTATATAGTTATTTATTAAAAATATATCTATTTATAAGTTAAGGAAATAAAGACTAAAATCAAACAACTAAATCAATTTTAGGATTAACATGAATAGTGATTATAAAAAACGAGCTTTGATAAATACAAACAAAATATCATTTTTCAGATGAACAAAAAATCATTATTGATACTGAAACCTCACAATGGCTAGAAGGACAAGGCAATCTAAAAGTAATACCTCTTGATGTTCAAACAGCACTGGTTAAATGGCCAAAAGACGAAAGGTTTATTCCTCATAAACATTGGGGAGGTGAAGAGATATTTGTTTTAGATGGTGTATTTATGGATGAATATGGTAACTATCCAAAAAATTCGTGGATAAGAAGTCCTCACTTAAGTGAGCATTTTCCATTTGTAAAAGAAGAAACTATCATCTTTGTAAAAACTAAGCATATATAGAAAAGCATAATTTGACAAAAAAGTAAAATAAACTTTACCATTTCATTAAGTTAAAATGAATTATATATTAGATAAAATCTCTGAATTATTTTGTAAGAAAGTATGATTTTAAGGGGAGTATAGCCATTTAGAAATGGCGAGAAGGTGTAGGAATCGAACCTACCGAGGCGCGTACACACGAACCTCCGATCAGGGTTGAAGCCTGCGGTGTCCACCAGGATCACATACCCCCCGCTTAATAGAATTGAAATCTTACACCATTTTATTTTAAAACTATCTGAAAGGGTAAATATGGGTTTACTTAAGAACCTTCCAAAGGTTGACAAGTTTGTCAACAACAAAGCTTTTGAAGAGCTTTCAAAACAGTTGATTACAAGTATTAGTAAAGATACTATAAATCAATACAGACAAGACATCTTAGATGAAAAAATCCAAGATTTTACACAAGATGATATTATAAATGATGTACTTAAAAAGTACAAAAACATCACAAAACCTTCACTTCAAAAAGTTATAAATGCTACAGGTATTATCGTACATACGAACTTAGGTAGGTCTTTGATAAATCCTGATAGTTTTGATAGAGCAAAAGAAGTTGCTACTTCATACAATAACTTAGAGTATTCTCTTCAAGAAGGCAAAAGAGGTGAAAGATATGAACATATAGTATCTACTCTTCAAGCTCTTACAGGCTGTGAAGACGCTATTGTTGTAAACAACAACGCAAGTGCTGTATTTTTGATACTAAATACCTTTGCTAAAAACAAAGACGTAGTTGTAAGTCGAGGTGAACTTGTAGAGATTGGGGGAAGTTTTAGAGTTCCTGAGGTTATGAGCCAAAGTGGTGCAAAATTAAAAGAGATAGGTACTACAAACAAAACTCATCTTAGAGATTATGAAAATGCCATTGATGAAAATACATCGATGCTTATGAAAGTTCATAAATCAAACTACTCTATTGAAGGCTTTACATCAGAGGTTTCTTATGAAGACATCATCAAAGTAGCCAATGAACACAATGTTATAGATTATTATGACATGGGAAGTGGTCATATCATAGATTTGCCTTACAATCTTGACTTAAGTGAACCATCACTTATAAAATATATGCAACACAAACCAAGCTTACTATCTTTCTCAGGGGATAAGCTTCTTGGTTCAGTTCAAGCAGGTATCATAGTTGGTAAAAAAGATTTAATAGCAAAAATCAAAAAAAACCAACTTCTAAGAATGCTAAGAGTTGATAAAATCACTTTAGCAATACTTGAAGATAATCTTACTTCATATCTAAAAGGTCAAACACAAAACATCCCTACACTAAAGATGTTACATGAAGATGTTAAGACTTTAGAGCAAAGAGCAAATACTCTAAAACAAAGTATAGAAGATATTTGTAAATGTGAAGTTATAAAAACTCAGTCTTTAATAGGTGGAGGAACTACTCCAAACAAAAAGATACCAACTATCGCACTTACTTTAGAGTACAAAGATTATAAAGCAAACAAAATAGAAAAACTTCTTAGAAAACAAAACTTGATAATAAGAATAGAGAATGAAAAAGTTCTGATAGACTTTAGAAGTATCCAAGAACACGAAGTAAAAGAAATAGAAGAGATTATAAGAGGAGTTTTTAACTAATGTCAAATATTATTATAGGAACAGCAGGACATATTGACCATGGTAAAACTGCTTTAATCAAAGCTTTAAACGGTTATGAAGGTGACTCTACAAAGGAAGAGCAACAAAGAGGTATCACTATTGATTTATCTTTTTCAAACCTTACAAGAGGACAGCAAAACATAGCATTTATTGATGTGCCTGGGCATGAAAAACTTATCAAAAACATGATTGCCGGTGCTTTTGGATTTAACTGTGTTATGTTTGCTATTAGTGCCCAAGAAGGTATCATGCCACAAACTGTTGAGCATATTGAGATTATCAATCTTTTAGGTATCAAAGATGTAGTTATTGTGATAACTAAAAAAGATTTAGTATCACAAGATGAGCTAAAAGACCAAGAAAAAAGAATTCAAGAGTTTTTTAATGAATATGACTTTAATATAAACTTTATACAAGCTGTTTCTGTTTATGAACCGGATTCAATAGAAACCTTAAAAGATAAACTTTTTAGTATAAAAAATAAAGCAAAAAAAGAAGAAAACTTCTTTAGGTACTATGTAGATAGAGTGTTCTCTCCAAAAGGTATAGGTACAGTTGTTACAGGTACAGTTTTAGGGAAGCCTTGTGAGTTAAATGAAAAGGTTTTTTTATGTCAAAGTGAAAAACAAATCAAAATCAAAAACATCCAAGTTCACAATGAAAATGCCCTAGAAGCAAACATCTCAAATAGAGCTGCTTTAAACTTACAAGGTATAAATGCAAATGCCATTCAAAAAGGTGATTTACTTAGTAAAAAAGGCTTTTTAAGAGGCTTTGATATGATTGATATTTCTTTTAACACTTTAAAACAAAAAGAGTTAAAACACAATCAAAAATATACACTTTTCATAGGTTCTAAAAAACTTGAAGTTAGAGTTTTACTGTTTGATTCAACTACTAGCTTAAAAGAAGGCTTTGCCACTATAAAAGCCGATGAAAAACTATATACTATTTTTGGTGAGAAAATCATCTTAAGATTAGGAAATGATACTATTGCTGGTGGTAAAGTTCTAAATCCTATCGCAGATCCTATGAAAAAAAATCAAAAAAGAGAACTTTTAGAAGCTCTAAAAGAAGAGAAGTTTACTTATGCTTACAAAAAGCTTCTTGAAGCTCACAAAAAAGGTTTAGGGCTTATTTCATCATCTCAGAGATTTGCACTAAGTCATGAAGAGGCTATCGAGTTTGCCAATAATTTAGAAGATGTATATATTGATGAAAAAGAACTTACGATTTATCCTATTGAAACAAAACAAATTATTATTGACTTTATCAAAGAAATCTATACTAAAAATAAGTACGCCCTACTTTCACCAGCTTCTATAAATCTTAGAATCAAATGGGCAAGTGAAAGCTTCATCGAAGATGCTTTAACACACCTAGTTGATGAAGGCTTTTTAGTAAAAAATAATAAGCTTTACAAAAGTAAAGATATAGAAGAAGATTATGAAGACAGACTAAAAAACATAGTTTTAGAAAGATTAAAAACAGAGCATATTACACCAACAGCACCTTATAATATCTATGATGATTTAGATTTAGATAGAAAACTTGGAGATAATATTCTTAAATCTTTAACAGCAAAAAAGCTTGTGATTAGACTTCAACACAATCTATTTATTCATAGTGAAAGTTTAGATAGTATCGTAAGACAGATGAAAGCTATCATTCAAGAAGATGGATTTATTGAAATTTCAAACTTCAAAGAAAGACATCCTTTAAGTAGAAAATATCTTATTACTTACCTTGATTATTTAGACAACTTCTCAAATATCAAAAAAGATGGGAAAAGAAGAGTTCTAGCCTAACTAACACTGCTTTAATTATAAAATAAGTACAATTCCAATCTTATATAAATTTAGGATAAAAAATGGAACTTGTACTTATTGCTATTGCATTAGCTATGGATAGTGTTGCTGTGTCTATTGCTAGTGGAAGTAAATATAAAAATATAAACTTTTCAAACACTTTAAAAATAGCAGCTTTTTTTGGTATAGCACAAGGTTTAATGCCTCTACTTGGATACTATCTAGGTGCTTTATTTGCAGATTTTGTGGATAGTATTGATCACTATATTGCTTTTGTGATTTTAGTATTTTTAGGTTATAAGATGATACAAGAAGCAAGAGAAGATGATTTTGAAGATGAAGTAAAAGACTTAAAAACTAAAACACTTTTTATTTTAGCAATTGCTACATCTATTGATGCACTTGCAGTTGGAGTTACTTTCTCTTTTTCAAATACTGATATTTTTTATGCTGTAAGTTTAATCACTCTAATAACTTTTACTTTATGTATAGTTGCTGTATATATTGGTAAATATTTAGGTGGATATTTAGAAGATAAAGCAGAATATTTAGGTGGGTTTATATTAATAGCCCTTGGATTTAAGATACTAATAGAAGGATTAGCTTAATATAAAATGACTTTTACAAAAGAACAAGAAGAGATTATTTTCTCAAAAGAGCCATCTTTTAAAATAAATGCCGTTGCAGGTAGTGGTAAAACCACTACTCTTTTAGAGTATGCAAAGCAAAACAAACACCTAAAAATTTTATATCTAGCATACAATAAATCTCTTCAACAATCAATCCAAAAAAAACTAAGTGAATATAACTTATCAAACATGAGTATTAGCACTATTCACTCTTTAGCCTATAATAAAATAGAAGCATATAGATATACTCTTGCCCATGATTTAAAGGTACAAGTAATTGAAAGAGTCTTATGCTCTTTTGAGCAAACAGTAAATCAAAGAAATAACTACTACCCTATTCCTGAGTATATTGCTCTTATGAAGGATTTAGTAAACTTTTATTGTAACAGCTCATTAATAGCACTTGATTTAAAACTTATAGAAAACTACAAAAAACAATCAGACTTAAGTGCTAAGATTTTAGAGCTTATCAACAAAGATACTTCAAGGGTTTTAGCCCATCTAAAACATATCTTATCTTCTATGAAAAACAAACAAATAGACGCAACCCATGATTTTTATCTAAAGATGTTTTATCTAAACAAAAAAATCAGCTCAAACCTTGGATATGATTTGATTTTAGTGGATGAAGCCCAAGATATTTCAGATGTGATGATAGGAATAGTCGAATCACAAAACTGTAGAAGAGTTTATGTGGGGGATTCTTTTCAGCAAATCTACTCTTTTAGATATGCAATAAATGCCTTAAATAAAATAGATTTACCAAGCTTTAATCTTACAAAAAGTTTTAGATTTTCAAATGAATATGCAAAAGACTTACAAAGAAGAATCAATAGCCTTTATGAAAAAAACAGTACTAAACCTTTAAATATTTCAGGTATTGACTCAAAAACTTCTTTTAATAGAAACTGTATTGATGAAGATAAACAATATACTATTATCTCAAGGTCGACTTTTGGTCTTATGCAAGAGTTGGTTCAACATATTCATTCAGATAAAAAGTTCTATTTTGAGGGAGGATATAACTCTTATTCATTTATGAACCAAACTGTTTACTCTATTTTTTATCTAAAAGAGAAAAAAAATGATAAAGTAACCCTAGATGAAATAAAAGATTTTGAATCCATTTATGAATTAGAACAGTTCGCAAAAGATACAAAAAATCAAGACTATTTAAATATCATAAAATTTATCAATACCTATGGAGATAATATCTTTGATATAAATAAAAAAATTAAAGATAGGCTTACTACAAACAAAGAAGAAGCCAATATTATCTTCACAACAACCCATAAATCAAAGGGTTTAGAGTATAACCAAGTTTTAATGACAAATGATTTTATCACAAAAAAAGAGATAAGTAATCCAAAAAGTAAACTATCTCACTTAAGAATAAATGAAGAGTTAAATATCTACTATGTAGCAGCTACAAGAGTAAAAAAAGCTATTGATTTAGCTTCACTAAATCTTGATTATACTTATAAAGAAGGTGATATGGTAAGTTCAATAGCCAAACCAAGATATGCAAAAAAAACAAGTGATAAAAAGATGAAAGATTTACAAGAAGAGTGGCTCAAAAAAAACAGAGTGAAAAAAGTCGATGCGTTCTAAAGTCCTAATTTTAATAGTAATTTTTATAGCTATTATAAGTTCGTATCTTATTTTTGCTCAAAAGCCAAAAATTGAAGTCTCTTTTTATCACTGGGAAAATAGCTTCAAAGAAGAGAATGTCAAAGAAAAACTTTATATAAAAGTCTTAGATATTTCATACTCAGGAAAGTTAGAGTTTGAAAAGACAAACTTTATAAAAAAACCATCAAAAAACTTCATTCCTACTGTTTATATCACAAATGAAGCTATGAAAAATATAGACTCAAAAAAAATAAGCAAACTTATTTTAGAGCAGACAAAGACTTATGACTTTAGTGAACTTCAAATAGATTGTGACTGGTCACTTTTAAGTAAAGCAAACTATTTTGACTTACTTAAAGAGCTTAAAACTAAATCAAATAAAAAACTTAGTGCAACCATAAGACTTCATCAAATAAAATATTATGCAAAAACAGGAGTTCCACCTGTTGATTATGGAGTTTTGATGTACTATAATATGTCAAATATCACAGATATAAATACAAAAAACTCTATTTTAGATAATAGTATCGCAAAAAAATATCACTATAACTTTGATGAATATCCACTAAAATTAAAACTAGCTTTGCCTTTATATAATCAAGCCATTAGATTTAGAAAAAATAAACCTTTAGATATCTTTGAAGGTGTAAAAGAAGAAGACTTTAAAAAAAGCTTTGTCAAACTAAACAAAAATCTTTATAGAGTTGAAGAAAGTATGTATTTTCAAAAAAAATATATTTACAAAGGTGATATTTTTAGGTTTGAGCAAAGTTTAGAAGAAGACTTAGCTATTGCTATAAATGACTTTTTTTCAATAACTAAAACTCCTTTTAATGAAATCATTTTTTATAGATACTCTTATAAAAATAGATATAATCTAAATAATTTAATCAAGGAAAACTTATGATATTAAAAATACTCTCTTTTGTTTTATTTCTTACTATAAACCTTTTTGCTTGTGCTTCTGGTTGGGATTATCATGATAAACAGTTTGTATTTTTACAACAAAGAGAACTTCCTTTTTCAAATCATACTGGCAACTTAAAAGATGTAGCAACATACAATAGTATTCATTGGGAATATCAAAAAAGAAATAAACAAGCCAACTTAAAAGAGTGGCAAAAACAGTTTAAAAATAGACTTACATTAAAACAAATTGAACAAATAGTTTATAAAAGAAAAAACCTAAAACTTATAAAAAATAAAGAGATTTTAGAATACCTAAATTTTGTAGATAAACAAGAAGCCTTAGTCGCTCCAACTTACTACTATTATCAAAAAAAGAAAAAAAACATAGACCCACAAGTTTTGATAAAAGAAGCTTTACAAAAAGCAGAAAAAGTAAAATCAACTTATTTACAACTAAGATATTTTTATCTTGCATTTAGACTTGCACACTATAAAAATAAAAATGCCTTAGAAATTTACGAAAGTTATAAATATCTTTTAAATAACAGCTCTAAAACTATAGTAAAAGATTGGATTGAAGCACTATATGCAGGAGCTTTGATAAAAGACAAACAAATAGCTTTAGGAGTTTATAGATTTACAAAACTTTTTGATAAGTCAAAAATAAACTGGCAATTAAGCTTCTATAACTTTTATCATATAAATACAAATGAGCTTTGGAAAGAGCTACTAAAATATGCAAAATCAAAAGAAGAAAAAGAGAAGTTTATAACTCTTAGAGCTTTAAATACAAATGCAAACACTCTAATAGAACTTCAAAACCTATATGAAATAAATAAAAACTCAAAATGGTTTGATTTCTTACTTTATAGACAGCTTTTATATACACAACACTTCTTTGACGAGCATACTTTATATGAAAGAGATTTTCAAGTAAAAGAATATATTAACTTTTTAGAATCAATTAGAAAAGATGATATGTATTTGATTGATTTATCACTAGCATACTTCTATTTGTATGAAGGCAATATCAAAAAAGCCCAAGAATTTTCAAAAAAATTGCTTAAATCATATAAAACTCACGAAACAAAAACATTAAGTTATATTATTTATTTAAATGGCTTAAAGGAAGTGTCTTTAGAAGAAGAAAATACCATTTATGAGAGAATGACAGAACTTTTAAAAGAACACCATCATACAAATATACATAATGATTCAATTCATAACTATACTTTCAAAAAATTAGAAAAGCTTTATAAATCTCAAAATAATGAATTAAAAATGATTTTAAGTGCAAGTGTAAACTACTTAAGTTCTACTATTTTTGACTTAAAAAGTATTGAAAATTTTAAAGCCTTTATAAATTTAAAACCTAAATCAAAACTTGAAGAATACTTCATAAAACAGCATAAAAAAAGAGCTTATATCTTAGAAAACAAAGAAGGGTTTAGTTTATCAAAGAATCTAAAAAATACAAATACAAAACTACTTATAAATAATCTAAAATTTAAAGAAGCTCTTGATATAAATGCAAAACTTTTAGATGAAAAAATCAGATTTAATCCTTTTAATGTAAACATAAAAGGAAACAACAGACAAGGGAAACAATACACTTATACAGTTAAACAATTTTTAGAAAAAATACTAGAGATTAAAAAACAACTAAGTTTAAACAAAAAAAGTGTTATAGATAACTATCTATATGCAAATGCTTTATATAACTTAAGCTATTTTGGTAACTCAAATAACTTAAGCACTGTATATAGAAGTGTTTACTCTTTTGAAGATAAAGACCTAGAAGAGCAAAAAATAGACTTATCAATAAAACACTATAAACAAGCTTTAGAGTATGCAAAAAACGAAGAGTTTAAAGCAAAAATATTATATATGCTAGCAAAATCTGAACTAGCCTCTTTTGATATAAAATTCTCTAAAAAAAGAGAACCTTACTATATCACAGGAAAAGAAAGTTATGAGCCTGAAAGATTTTGGATATATTCAAAAAATAAAGTTTATAAAAAATACTTAAAAAATGGCTATGGTAAATTTTTTGAAAAATTAGACAAAGAATACTCTAATACAAAATACTATGAGGAACTAATCAAAGAGTGTGCTAATCTAAGAATATATAAAAAAGAAATTAGATAACATTCAAACATAAATAAATAAGGAAAAAAATGCAATATTTTGGAACATTTGAGACTAAATATGAAGAAGTTTTTTTAACTTCAAGCTATATGTATTTCAATTATGATGAAGATGACATCATAACAGCAAAAGACTTAAAGCAAAAAATCAAAACAAACAAAGATAGAAAGAAAAATATCATAGGTACAGTTTACTTATATAACCCAGTTGTAACTCCTGTAGGTTATGACTCAAATACTTTTCTTTTAGAACAAGACTTTGATCAATGGGGTGATTTTGTTGAGATAAAAGGTGAAAATTATATAACTATCTTTAAACAAGCTATGAAAGAGCAATGTAAAGGAAAAATTGTAGAGTTTAAAAACCTATTTAATCTTGTAGAGCAAAATATCGATGCCTCATCTCTTCTTATGAAGTTTAATTCAGATTTAGAAAAATACAACTCTTTCCAAAATACAGAATTTGATAGAGATATTATGTATTTAGATGCAGCAAATTTAATACCAAACGGAAAATTTGTATTTTTTGCATGGGGAGATAAGATTAGAGAAAAAGAATTTCCATATATAAATGACTATGCAAAGCTATTATATGAAAATGTTTTAAAGCTTGGAAAAAAAGAAGCCTTTGTTTTTAAAGAAGAAAAATCAAAAGAAGGTGCTATTGAGTACTTACAATTCTCTAATCCAATGCAAAATATAAAAAATAAAAACTCAATAAGTGAAGCAATAAAGAAATCTTTTGAACAGTTTCCACCTGTTCCTACACCATATAAGTAAAAAAGATTATATAAAAATAGTCTTTTTTGCTTATTTAGAAAAAAAATAGAATTCTCTTATAATTTCAGGGAAATTTAATAAACAAGCTATTATAATTTCACCCACATAAGCGATTGGGGTATCGCCAAGCGGTAAGGCACTGGTTTTTGGTACCAGCATTCGCAGGTTCGAATCCTGCTATCCCATCCATTTATGTAACAATTTTATCATTGGTGAGGTTGGAGAGTGGTCAAATCCTGCGGATTGTAAATCCGCCGCCTACGGCTTCGAAGGTTCAAATCCTTCCCTCACCACCACTTAAGTATTGGTTCGATAGCTCAGTCGGTAGAGCAAAGGATTGAAAATCCTTGTGTCGGCAGTTCGATTCTGCCTCGAACCACCACTTATAAATAACAATATACACTGTGTGCGAGTGTGGCGGAATAGGTAGACGCGTGGGACTTAAAATCCCATTCCGGTTTCGGAGTGTGAGTTCGATTCTCACCATTCGCACCACCTTTTAAATAACTTTCAAATAAAAAAATAATTCACAAAATACATTTAAATTAAACTCTTTTATAAATATTTTTTATATAATAACAAAACTCATAATAGTTGCTGTTTTTGTATTATTTTGATACCTTTAGACTTGATACTATTAAAATACTTTTTTAATATATAATTTATTAAATATATAAAAGGACTAGCTTGAACATAGAAGAAATGAAAATTATTTCTATTGATGACAATGAAAACAATCTATTTTTAATAGAAGCTTTTTGTAATGACATGGGTCTAAGTGTAAAAAGTTTTTCAGAACCCTTAGATGCTTTACTATACGTACTAAACAATCCTATTGATATGATTTTGATTGATTATATGATGCCTCAATTAAATGGCCTAGAGTTTATTAAAGAGTTTAGAAAAAACAATACTAAAGTACCTATTATTATGATTACAGCTGCTAATGATCAAGAGATACATAATGAAGCTTTTCAAGCAGGAGCAAATGACTTTTTAAATAAACCTGTAAACTCTACTTTATTTAAAGCCAGAGTTCTTAATCTTTTAAACTTATATAAAAATACATTATTATTAGAAGACAAAGCTAAATTGTTAGAAGAAGAAGTTCTAAAAGCAACTAAAAAACTTATTGATAGAGAGCATGAGACTTTAAGTATCTTAGGGAAAACAGCTGAATATAAAGATCCAGAAACAGCTTCTCATGTATCAAGGGTGGCACACTATTCAAAAATATTAGCAAGAGAATATGGTCTAAGTCCTAAAGAACAAGATATAATTTACTTTGCTTCTCCTTTTCATGACTTAGGAAAAGTAGGAATTGAAGATGATATTTTACTAAAACCAGGGAAGTTAGATAATAATGAATTTGAAACTATGAAAACACATCCTTCTATTGGATATGAAATACTTAAAAACTCAAATAGTGAATATCTTCAAGCAGGGGCCATTATTGCTATTACTCATCATGAGAAGTTTGATGGTTCAGGTTATCCAAAAGGTTTAAAAGGAGAGGATATTCATATTTATGGAAGAATCGTAGCAATAGTTGATGTTTTTGATGCTTTAACTTCACACAGACCTTATAAAAAAGCTTGGAGCTTTGATAATGCTCTTAATTTACTCATAGAAGAAAAAGGTAAACATTTTGATCCTAAAATCATAGATTTGTTTATTGAAAATATTGATGAAGTAAAAGATATATACAACTCTTTTAAAGAAGAATAAAATGAACTTTATAAAAAAAATATTTGCCTTATTTCTAAACCCTTTTACTGGGCCTATTTTTGTTATTACAATAATTTTAACAGTATCAATGGTTTTTATTATCCCTCAATACACAAAACAAAATAACCACAAACAAATGCAACAAAAAGCTCAAGAGCTTATAACAAATTTGAAAAAAACAAGAGCTTACTATACAAAAAATGTTATAAATAAAATAAAAAACAATAAAGATATAACAATAAACTATAATCATGCAGAAAATAAAAATACTATACCTTTACCTGCCACATTGTTACATGATTTAAGTGTAATATTACCAAACAATAATATAAAAATTAAAATGTATAGTAACTATCCTTTTCCAAATAGAAAAGATAGAGTTTTAAGTAAACATGAAAAAGAAACTCTTTCTTACTTAGTAAATAATCCTAATCAAATCTATACTAAAGAAATAAAAGACTATTCAAATAAATTTTATAAAGTAGCAATAGCAGATATTTTTACTGATATGTCTTGTGTAAATTGTCATAATACAAGAGCAGACACTCCAAAGGATGATTGGAAAATAGGTGATGTAAGAGGTGTTATTGAGGTTAGTATACCTTATAAAAATGAATTTATATTAACAACAAAACAAACATTAATTATGGTTTCAATTTTAATATTTTTTATCTTAGTTTTAGCAGTCCACTACAATGTTATTTCAGAAAAAAACAAAAAAAATCATAAAAAAGCAAAAGAACTATTAGAAAATGAAGTTGAAAAAAGAACTCAAGATTTAAGAAATGCAAACAAACTTTTAGGACAATATAAAAAAGCTGTTGATTTAAGTGCCATAGTTTCAAAAACAGATAAAAATGGAAAAATTACCTATGTAAATGATGAATTTATCAAGATATCTAAATATACAAAAGATGAACTACTTGGGGAAAGTCATAATATTGTTAGACATCCAAATATGCCTATGAGTGTATTTAAAGAATTATGGGCGACAATTTTAGATAAAAGAATATGGAAAGGTCAAATTACTAATCAGGCTAAAGATGGTACTGCATATTATGTAAATACAACTATTGTGCCTATTTTAAATTATGAAAATGAGATTGAAGAATTTTTAGCTATAAGGCTTGATATTACAGATGTAATAACTTCACAAATAAAAGCTCAAAAAGCAGATGAAGCGAAATCCATATTCCTAGCAAATATGAGTCATGAAATTAGAACTCCTTTAAATGCTATTATTGGTTTCTCTGATATCCTTTGTAAATCTAAATCTTTAGATATTCATGGTGTTAAACAAGCTAGAATTATTCAATCTAGTGCTAACTCTTTATTATCTATTATTAACGATATCCTTGATATCTCTAAAATTGAAAGTGGTAATTTTGATATTACTATTGATAATACTGATTTATATTTTATCTCTGAACATGTTGTTGAGCTTTTCTCTAAAAATGCTATTGAAAAAAATCTTAAACTTATTTTTAATATTGATCATAAAATACCTATGTGTATCCTATCTGATGGGGTTAGAATTAGGCAAGTCCTTTCTAATCTTTTATCTAATGCTATTAAATTCACTCCTGAGCATGGTAAGGTTGAACTTAATATATCTTTACTTAATATATCTGAGGGTAAGGCTACTATTAGTTTTGAAGTTAAAGATACGGGTATTGGTATCCCTAATGATAAACTTGACAATATTTTTAAACCTTTTATTCAAGTTGATCATAAATCTACAAGGGAGTTTGAAGGTACTGGTTTAGGTTTAAGTATTTGTTCTCATATTATTCAAGCTTTAGATTCTAAAATCAATGTTAAGAGTTCTATTGGTTTAGGTACTATTTTCTCTTTTGATTTAACTTTTGATATTTGTGATGATTCTATTCATACTAATAAAGATTATCTTCATCATTTAAATTTCAAAGTTGAGAATACTGACAATGATTTATATCATTATATTAAGAGGTATTTATCTATTTTTGGTACTATTAATATTAATAAGTCTTCTTCTAATGATATTTTTGTTTTTAATTTCAATAAAAATTCTAATTTAGATGAGCTTAGAAAAGCTCATAAAGACAATCCTATTTTAATTTTATTTGAGTATGAAGAGGATTTAGAGTCTTTTTCTTTAAATTCTAATGAGCAAGGTTTAGCTTTACCTTTTTATGCTTCTAAGGTTAATGATGCTTTACAAGAGCTACAGAAAAAGTCCTCTTCTGTTCCTTCTATTCAAGAAGAAAGTTTAGGTGAGTCTTTTATTGGTAATATTTTAGTTGCTGAGGACAATTTAGCTAATCAGGAGTTAATCTCTTATATTTTACAAAGTTTCAATCTTAATTATACTATTAAGCCTAATGGTTGGGAAACTTTAGAAGAGTTTATTTCTAATCACGAATCTTATGATTTAGTTTTAATGGATATTAATATGCCTGTTATGGATGGTATTGAGGCTTTCAATAAGATAAGGGAGTATGAAAAGAATAATGCTTTAGGTAATATTCCTATTATTGCTTTAACTGCTAATGCTATTAAAGGGGATAGGGAAAAATTCTTAAATCTTGGGATGAATGAGTATTTATCTAAGCCTGTTAATACTAATGAGTTAGTCTCTTTATTTAGTAAGTTTTTAAAGAAGAAAGATATTAATCTTTCTTTACTTCAAGATGATAGTAATTCTACTGATGATAATTCTCAGGATATTTTATCAGTTGATATTGATATTCAGAAGGTTGTTAATAAGCTTGGGGTATCACAGAATATTGCTATTATGATTATTGAGAAGTTTAAGAAGGAAATTCATAAGGATTTAGATGAGTTAGAATCTTTTATTCAGGCTAAGGATTCTTCTAATATTATTTCTAAGGCTCATTATATTAAGAACTCTTGTTTAAATCTTGCTTTAGATGATATTTGTTCTTCTCTTCAACTATTAGAAAGTGAAAATGTCTCTATTGAAAAAAAATTTACCCTCTTCTCTTCTATTAAAAATGCATTTGCTTCCATTTAAGAGGTCTAAAATAGTCTTATTTATTCACTTTATTATATTTTAACTAAAAAAATAAGACAATTTCATCTCAACAAGAAGTAAATAAGATATACTTTAAAAAATTGAATAAACTATAAGGAATAAAAATGTCAAAAATTGGTATTTTAGTTGCAAGTGCAAATAATAATAGAAAATTAGGTGAAAAATTAAAAACTTTAGCACTTGAATTAAACTGTGAAGTAGAATTAATAAATCTAGTTGATTTAAATTTACCTTTATATAGTACAGTTGAAGAAGAAAAAAACGGTATCCCAGAAGTGGCTTTAGATTTAGCTAACACTATTTTAGATTTAAAAGCATTTATTGTAATTGCTCCTGAATACAATGGTGTTATGCCTCCTGTATTAAACAATGCAATGGCATGGACTTCAAGAGCTACAAAAGACTGGAGAGATGCATTTAATGAAAAGGTTGTAGGATTAGCAACTCATAGTGGTGGAGGTGGAGCTAAAGGGCTTCAAGCAATGAGAATTATGTTTCAACACTTAGGTGCAAATATTTTAGCTAGAGAGATTTTAACAACTTATGAAAAACAGTTAAATGAAGATTCTGCTAAAAATATGATTCAACAATTAACAAAACTTACTAAAATCTAAAATATAGGCAAAATGCCTATATTTTAATACCATGCTATTGATTTGTAAATAAATATCAGGGAAATTACTTAAAAAATAGAGTGCTTCTAAATCTTATTGATAAAGTTATCACACTAAAATGTATTTATAGTTTTAAAGTCAAACCTTTGTAACCTCCTTATCGAAATAAAAAAGTATACTTTAGTTTTAATGACTAAAGTTAATGAAAGTATAAACTTTAAAAACTTAAATTTCAATAAATTTTAGCACTTAATTAATTAGAGTGCTAGATATTACTTTGGAATTTTAATTATAAATTCTGCACCACTATATTTTGATTCTTCATACATAAACTCTTTATTTGATACTTCAATAAAACCTTGCATGTGTTTCTTTACAATTGTTTCACACATATATAACCCTATTCCTGTACCTTGAGACTTATGTTTAGTTGTAAAGTATGGTTCAAATACTCTATTAATAATTTTAGGATTTATTCCATCAGCATTATCTAATATTTTTACACATAAAAATTCTTCATCTTGATATGTTTCAATCATAATGAGTTTTCTTTTTTTATTTATCTTAATTAATTCATCACTAGCATTATTTAAAATATTAACTAAAACTTGGATTAGTTCATTTTTAAAAGTATGTACTTTTAAATCCAATATATTTTCTACTATCTTAATATTATGAGATTTAAAATTTGTTTTTGTTAGATTAACACAGTAAGAGATCACTTCACTTATATTAAATGAAGTCTTTTTATAACTAGGCTTAAAAAAATCACTAAAATCATCAATAGTTTTAGAAAGATATTGTGAGCTTGTATTTATATCATTTAAACCATTTGTTAATGTTTCTTTATCAAGAGTGCCTGTGTCATTTTGAATTTTCATACCAGTAGATAATACTGAAATCATAGATAAAGGTTGACGCCATTGATGGGCAATATTTTCAAGCATTTCACCCATAGCAGCCATTTTTGCCTGTCTTTGCATTATTGTTTCATATTCTGTAAGCTCTTTTTTTATTTTTGAAACTTCTTGTTTTAATCTATTATTATAATTTTCTAAATCTTTATTTAGTTTTTCTCGTTGTTTTTCAATTTCTAGACGTTCTGACATATCTCTTGATATAGCCATAATATAATCTTTTCCATCATAGTTTTTTAAACTAAGTGAAGTTTCTACATATACACTATTATTATTTTTCCCTACATATTTTCCATAAGTTATAAGATTTTTTTTGTCTTTTATTTTATTAAATATAACAGACATATCTTCTGAGTCTAAATAAGATTCTCTCAAATCAGATATTCTTAATTGTCTTAGTTCATTTATAGAGTATTCAAGAGTATTACATACTTTTTTATTTGCAAACTCTATTTTTTGAGTTTCAAAGTCTACTAAAAATATCATATCACTTGATTCATTTATAAATTCAAAATAAAGTTTTAACTCTTCTTGTTGCTTTACTTTATGAGAGATATCTAAAACATAAGATATTAAGTGTTCAATTCCTTCTATATCTATGATTTGAGAACTTATTTCAACAGGAAAGGTAGTACCATCTTTTCTTTTATGTATTGATTCAAAAACAGATGCATTATTTAAGTTATTTTTTTGAAATTCATTAAACTTCTTTTGATAAGCTTCTTTACTAATAACTAAAGCATCTAAGTCCCAAATATTTAAGCCTGACACTTCTTTTTTTGTATATCCCAAAGAGTCACATGCTGTTGTGTTAGCTAGGAGTATTTTACCTTCTGAGTCTATCAAATAAATTGATTCTTTCGCTAATTCTAAAGAAGTAATTAAAAGATTTTTAATGTTGTTTTTATTAATCTTAGTCACAAAATAACCTATAAATATTTATTTTTTTTAATATTATTTTTAATTGATTATATCTAAAGTATAAAAAATATGCAACTGTGTTATTGTCTTGTAACTTTAGTGTGTTAAACTTTTTTTATGAAAGATAAAGTATATGTATTAGACACAAATATCATTTTACAAAATATTCAAAATCTTTATAAGATATCTGACAATAAAACAAATCATATTGTAATCCCAGAAACTGTTTTATTAGAGCTTGAAGATAAGAAAAAATTAACAAATGAACTAGGGTTTTATTCAAGAGAGTTTGCTAGATTACTAGCCAAAATGAAAATAAAAGAAGTTGATTATAAAGCAGGTTTTAAAGTTGTAAAGTTTTTTAATGATGAACTTAACTTACATATCATTTCTAAAGATAACTATGATACACAAATTGAACAAATTCATATAAGTGAAAGCAATGATAAAAGAATAATTGAAGTAGCTTCAATAGCTCAAGAATATTATAAAGGTTATCAAACTATCTTTTTATCGCTAGATGTTTATGCAAGAACTTTTGCCTTATTTAAAGGTCTTAAAACAGAAACACTCCATGAAGACAAATCAACTGTACCTACTTTTGAATTTATAAAAAACTTAACTTTAGATTCAAGTTATTTTAATACTTTAGATAAAAAAGATATTACAAATATAGATGAAAACTATTTATATGAAAATTTTTCATATAGTTTTGAAAGTCATGATGGAAATAATACTTATGCAATTATTTATAATAATAAAATAGATACTTTAAAAGAGAATGATTTTAAATCTTTGACTGTAAAACCTGTGAATCTAAAACAAAAACTATTTACCAAAGCAATTTTATCAAATATGTATGAACTCTTAGTAATAGATGCAAAAGCTGGAAGTGGGAAAACTCTTATGTCAATAGTAAGTGCCATGAGACTTATTGATATAGGATTATACGATAAAATCGTATATGTTCGAAACTCAATAGAATCACTTGATAAAGGTGCTGATATTGGATATTTAGCAGGGAATGATGAAAAATTTAGAATTTATAATATGGCATTACAAGATACTTTAGAATTTATAGCTAAAAAAAAGCTAAAAAAAAGTGAAAATACAGATAATAAAGAATCAATTGAGTCAAAAATAAGTGAACTTCAGTCAAAATACTGTATTGAAACTCTATGGCCAGGAGAAGCTAGAGGCCGAACTCTTTCTAGTTCAATTGTTATTATGGATGAGTGGCAAAACTCAAGTGAAAAAACAACACAACTAATTCTTTCAAGACTTGACGAATCTTGTATGGCTATAGTAATTGGTTCAAATAGACAAATTGATAATTTATATTTAAATAAATACAATAACGGTCTTACAACTTTATTGAAGCAAACAAATTATAAACATGAAGAACTTAATATGTTTGCCATAGAACTTGATAAAGCAGTAAGAGGAAAATTTGCTCAATTTACAGAACGAATTTTTGAAAAGAAAAAAGAGAATTAATAAGGATTTAAAATACAAAATAGATTAATAAATGATACTATCTATAATCATATAGAGTATACAAAGTTAGAAGATAAATTATTACAAACAAAAATAGTAAATAGATTACAGTTTATTACACAAAATGCTTTAGCATATTTTTCTTACCCATCTATTACAACAAAGAGATTTATACATTCTTTAGGAACTATGCATTTAGCTTCATTTATGTTTAAGAACTCACTTTTAAATGCAAATAAAAAAACGAAAAATGATTTTTTGGACTCACTTAAAGATGTAATATTAAAAATCATAGAAGAAGAGGCATTATTACTTGATTTTAAAGATATGGAGTATTTTGATAACAAAGCTTTATATCAATTTAATATTCCTACAAAATCCAAAGCTCACAGGGTTTCATATTGTATTGTTTTACAAACAATTAGAATAATTGGATTATTACATGATGTTGGACATCTTCCTTTTTCTCATCAAATAGAGTATGCCTTAAAAAAGGTCTATCACAAAATACTAGAAAAAGAAATAAACAAAGAAGCTTTATTAAAAAAAGAACTTGAATTCAAAATCAAATATGAAGAGATTACAGAAAACTCACAAGAAGTACTTCATGAAGCCATAGGAAAAAATCTTTTAACACTTCTTTTTGATTATGAAGTTGAAGATTTACTAAAAAAGACAGTTGATAAAGAGTATATAAAACTTATAAAAAAACTATGTTTACTTATTTTAGAAGAGAAAGTTTATAATGGTTTTGATTTTAAAGTTTTACATAATTACATAGATAGTACAGTTGATGCAGATAGACTTGATTATGTAAATAGAGATATGCTTGCTAGTGGTTATATTACAGGCCCGAGTGATCATATTAGAATCACAAAACAAACTGTTTTAGTAGAACAAAACAGTTTGTTTTATTTAAGCTTTTTTGATATGTCTTTAATTGATATTGAACACATGTTAGAAATGAGATTTAATCTTTATAAAAAAGTAATCTACAATCATGGTATTGCAAAAACAGATGCTCTACTGGAAAATGTAGTTCTATATTTATCAAACAACTATTTTAATGATAAAATAAAATCAGCTAATAACGAAGATAATATTTCTATGCTTTGGAATTATAATGAAGATAAAGATGTAGAAAAGCAACTTGATACAATCTCAATGTTAGATGAAAACTGGCTAATATCACTATTTAAAAAAGAGTATTTTTATATAAAAGATAAAAAAGTTTTAACAGCTCAAGATAAAAAATATCTTTATTGCTTTGAAGATGTACTTTTTGGGAAAAGAAGATTTAATTCACACTGGAAGAACCTTAATGAGTTTTATAAAGAATTAGGTTTTCAAACTGTACAAAGATATAAATTTAGAGAAAGTTTTGGTTATATTACTGAGAATCGAGCAAAAACTTTACAAAAAGAGCTTGATGCTTTTATAAAAAAATGGGAAAATGAAAAAGAAGAACTATTCTTTACTTATCAAATTGTATCTTTTAAAATAGGTGTTCAAAAAGACTTTTGCTTATATGATGGAGAAACACTAATCAATTTAGATGAAATTTCAACACTTAGAAAAAGACTTAAACACTCTATGTTAAATACTGTACCTTTTTATATTTATTCAAATAAAAAAAATTTAAGTGAAGCAATGAAAAAAGAACTTAAAGAGATTATATTAAAGATATTCTCTTAAGTTCTTTGAACTTTTTTATTTGATCAAACAACCAACAATCACTAAACATTATTTTTATACAATATAGACTATTTTTTTGTAGGGGATTTAATTATGTTTAATAATTTAAGTTTTAGTAAGAAGTTATTATTTAGTGTTTTAGGTGTATTAGTATTTTTATCTGCTATTTCAACTTTTCTAATTTCAAGTAAAGTATTTAGTGAAACCCAAATGATTTCAAAAGATTATATGAAAGAACTTGGATATAAAAATGCCCTTGAAATTAAAGCAGATATTGAGAAATCTGTAGTTCTAATCAAAACATTTAGTGCTTCTTTAGAAACTGCTTTAAAAGAAGATGTAATGTATTCAAAACCTGTCCTTGTAGAACTTATGAGTTCTATTTTAGAAAAAAACCCATATATTGTGGGAGTTTGGACTTATTTTGAACCAAATACATTTTATGAAAATATCCCATCTATGGCAAATAGATATGCCCATGATGAAACAGGAAGATTCTCACCTTATGTTATGAAAAATAACGAAGAAATAAACCTAGTTTGGCAATATCCTGTATTAGAAAACAATATATGGATTACAAAACCTAAAGAAACAAAAAAAGAGTATATCACTGAACCTTACAAATTTAATGTAAATAAAAAAGAAGTTTTAAATACAACAGTTTCAGTTCCTATGTTTAATAATGGAAAATTTGTAGGCGTTGTAGGAATTGATATTTCTCTTGATAAAATAGTACAAAGAATTTCAAAGCTTAAGATTTTAGATAATGGATATGGATATATATTAAGTTCTAAAGGAACAGTTATTTCTCACCCAAATGAAAAACTTTTAGGTAAAAATCTTTTAGAAATTTCAAAAACAAACAATAGTAAAAAAATCATAAAAAGAATTAAAGAAAACCAAGATTTTTTCTTTGATGAAAAGTCTTTACATAATAATCAAGATTCATTTAACTACCTTACATCATTTATGATTTCAAATTCAGATGTGAACTGGGGATTTGGACTTTCTGTTCCCAATAGTGAATATTTACAAAGTGCTTTTATTATCAAAAACTTCTCCATTTTTGCAGGTATAATAACTACTATTTTAATAGGTTTAGTTGTATTTTATGCTACAAGAGTTTTAAATACTAAACTAAATACTATTCAAAATGGACTAGATGACTTCTTTAAGTTTTTAAATAAAGAATCAAATAGTGCAAAACAAATCCTTATAACTCAAAATGATGAGTTTGGTCAGATGGCAAAAAACATTAATGATAATATTTCAGAAATAAGTAAAAATATAAAAGAAGAGAACATTTTAATTAATAATGTAAAAGATGTAGTAAACAGTGTAAAAGAAGGACATTTAAATAAAAGAATTCATAAAGAGTCTAATACTCAATCTTTAAACGAACTAAAAACACTTATAAATACAATGCTTGAAAACTTACAAAAGTTTATGGGGAATGATATTAATCAATTATCAAAGGTTTTAAATAGTTATTCTAAAAATGACTTCACTCCTAAATTAAATGAAGAAAATAATGGTGAAATTGGTAAGCAAATTATTTCTATGAATAAAATGATTACAGATATGTTACTTTCTAACCAAGATGATGGAGTGATTTTAAAAGAAAGTTCATCAAAATTAACAACTGATGTAAGAGTATTAAATGAAAATGCTCAAAAACAAAATAATGCTTTAAATGAAACAACAGAAGCAATAAATGATATTTCAACAACAATTTCACATACAAGTACAAGAGCAAAAGAAATGTCAGATATTTCTTCTTTTACAAAAGAATCATCATATAAAGGTAAAGATTTAGCTTCAAAAACAGCTACATCTATGGATGACATAAACGAAAAAGTAAAAGCTATAAATGAAGCTATTACTATTATTGATCAAATTGCTTTCCAAACAAATATTCTTTCACTAAATGCGGCAGTAGAAGCAGCAACAGCTGGAGAAGCAGGAAAAGGATTTGCTGTTGTTGCCCAAGAAGTAAGAAACTTAGCTAATAGAAGTGCTCAAGCTGCAAAAGAGATTACAGCTTTAGTACAAAGTGCATCCTCAAAAGCAGATGAAGGTAAACAAATAAGTGATTCACTTATAGAAGGATTTGAAGACTTAGAAGAAAAAGTAACACAAACAAATCATCTTATTGATGATGTAACAAATGCAGCAAAAGAACAAGAGAGAAAAATAAGTTTTATTGATGACATAGTTAAAAAACTTGATTCCTATGCACAAGAAAACACAAAAATTGCTCAAAAAACAGACGATATTGCTAAACAAACAAATAACATAGCTTCAAAAGTAGTTCAAAATGTAGCTAAGAATAAATTTGAAGGTAAAGAAGTTTAATTCTTTTCTTTCAAATTGAAATACTTTTTTTAATCTAACAAAAATTAAGATAAAATCTCAAATAAAAACAGGATACTAGATGATATTAGGAAACTGTCCATATTGTGATGGGATTGTAACTTCAAAAAAAATTACAGCACAAGGTAAAAGTACAAAACTTTATTCATGCCAAAATGCAAAAAAAGAATACGATGAGAGTGAACAGTATGTTTTTACTGCTGACTCTACATGCAGATTTAGAGTCTATTCAAATGCTTTTTTAAGATGGAATAAAAGAAGTTTTAGTGAAAGAGAAATGAAAAAACTTTTAAAAGATGGTCAAATAGTAGTAAGACTTCATGGAAGAAAAGGAACAAGTGAATATTTTAAATATGTAATTAGTGATGAAGAGTATGGTGTATCTATTTTATGGGATGAAGAGGTTGATGAAAAAGATACTTTTTAAATCAATTTTAAAAAAATACTAAAATAACATTTTAAATTAAAGAATATAGAATATATATTTATATATAATAATATCTTAAAAAATTATTAATAAGGTATATTATATGAACTATCTAAAAAAATCCATTTTACTTATCTTTGTACTACTAACTATAACTGCTTGTAGTGAAAGTAAAAGTGTAGAAATAAAAAAAAGTAATTATGATATAAAGCAATGTAATAAAGAAAGCTATACAAAAGAAGATTTAGAAGATTATAAAAAACTTGTAGAACAAGGAGAGATACAAGGGTATAACTGTATTGGTATTTATTATATGAGAGCAAAGGATTATAAAAATGCAAAAAAGTATTTTTATAAAGGAAAAGAAAAAGGAAGTTTAGAGTCTTATGCTCAAATAGGAAGTTTATATAGACACTTTTTAAATGATAATAAAAAAGCTGTAGAGTATTTTACAATAGCAGCAAATAATGGACATGGAAAAGCTGCACATAATTTAGGTGTATATTATGATAAAAACTTTGCATATAAAAAAGCTTTAAAATGGTATGAGAAGTCTTTTAATAAAGGTGATACCTATTCTCTTTTAGCAATGGCTCATGTTTATAGAAAACAAAAGAATTATGAAGAAGCTATAAAAACTTTTAAAAAAGCTGG